>NZ_JBSPZA010000017.1:0-73936 GCF_053851535.1 Desulfoplanes sp. PS50
CTCATTCAAGCAGCAAAAGCTAAAGCCCGTGGATACCGTTCAACTCGTAATCTCATCACCATGATTTACCTCCTCGGGGGCAAGCTCGAATTTCCCCCTACCCACACGAAATAGCGAGGAGCCAAAATCATCATCACCACGGTGCAGAAGTTCCCGTTCATCCTCGATGAGATCGGCGACAAACACCGCCAGAGCAAGTTCGCCATCATCATCGACGAGGCCCATTCCAGCCAGGGCGGCAAGACCACTGCCGCCATGAATCGTGTACTGGAAGAGACCACACCCTACGGCGGCTCTGATGACGAGGGGGAAGAGACGGTCGAGGACAAGATCAATAAGATTATGGAAGGTCGGAAGATGGTGACCAACGCCAGCTACTTTGCCTTCACCGCGACTCCCAAAAACAAGACCCTGGAGATCTTCGGCGAGCCGGACCCGCAGCCGGACGGCACTGTGAAGCACCACCCGTTCCACAGCTACACCATGAAACAGGCCATCCAGGAGGGCTTCATCCTCGATGTGCTGAAGAACTACACCCCGGTGGAGAGTTATTATCGCCTGGCCAAGACCGTGGAGGACGACCCGCTCTTCGACGCCAACAAGGCCCAGAAAAAGCTGCGCCGCTATGTGGAGTCCCATGAGCACGCCATCCGCGAGAAGGCGGAGATCATGGTGGACCACTTCCACGCCCAGGTGATCGGCCACCGCAAGATCGGCGGCCATGCCCGGGCCATGGTCATCACCAACGGTATCAAGCGGGCCATTCAGTATTTCCACGCCTTCAGGGACTACCTCAAGGAGCGCAAAAGCCCTTACGCACCCATCGTAGCCTTTTCCGGGGAGCACGAGTATGGCGGGAAGAAGGTCACCGAAGCGACGCTGAACGGCTTCCCCAGCAGCCAGATCCCGGACAAGGTGCAACAGGACCCGTACCGCTTCCTGATCGTCGCCGACAAGTTCCAGACCGGCTACGACGAACCGCTGCTGCACACCATGTACGTGGACAAGGCGCTCTCCGGCATCAAGGCGGTGCAGCCCCTCTCGCGACTCAATCGCGCCCATCCGCAGAAACACGACACCTTTGTGCTCGATTTCTACAACGACTCGGAGACCATCCAGAAGTCGTTCGAACCCTATTACCGCACCACCATCCTCAGTGACGAGACCGACCCCAACAAGCTGCACGACCTGAAGTCGGATCTGGACGGCTACCAGGTCTATTCGCAGGCGCAAATCGACGATCTGGTGGGGCTCTACCTAAACGGTGCGGACCGCGACAAGCTCGATCCGATTCTGGACGCCTGCGTGGGCACCTATAACGCCGATCTCGATGAGGGCGGCCAGGTGGACTTCAAAGGCAAGGCAAAGGCCTTCGTGCGTACCTACGGTTTTCTGGCCTCAATCCTGCCTTACTCGAATGCCGACTGGGAAAAGCTGTCGATCTTTCTGAATTTCCTGATCCCGAAACTCCCCGCACCCAAGGAAGAGGATCTCTCCCGGGGCATTCTGGAGGCCATCGACATGGACAGCTACCGTGTCGAGGTGAAAACCAGCCTGAAGATCGGCCTTGCCGATCAGGATGCCGAAGTCGGCCCCGTGCCGACCAGCGGCGGCGGCCGAAAACCGGAACCGGAGCTGGACCAACTGAGCAACATCATCAAGGCGTTCAACGACCAGTTCGGCAACATCGATTGGAAGGACGGCGACAAGATCCGCACGGTCATCGCCGAGGAGATCCCGGCCAAGGTCGCTGCGGACGCGGCCTACCAGAACGCCATGAAGAACAACGATAAGAAAACCGCCCGAATCGAACACGACGCCGCGCTGCAACGCGTCATGATCGATCTCTTGTCCGACCACACCGAGCTGTTCAAACAGTTCAGCGACAACCCGTCGTTCAAGAAATGGCTGGGCGACACCATCTTCGGGGTGACCTATCAGCAACAGGCCGAACAATCCGCAACGGAAACAAATCATGGACGTTAAAACAACCGCCATTCAGATTTTGCAGCAGATCACTACGTTCGAAAGATTAGACCCATAGACAAAAACAGGAGCTCACCTTGGCCGTACCTGATTTTCAATCATTGATGTTGCCATTGCTCAAGCTCTCCGCTGGTGGCGAAGAATACACCATGCAAGAGGCTCGTGAAGGGCTGGCAAAAGTACTGAAACTTTCCGAGGAAGACCTTCAGGAACGACTGCCAAGTGGTCGACAAACCACGTTTGCAAACCGTGTGGCATGGGCAAAAGTGTATCTCACACAGGCCCGAGTCTTGGAATCACCAAAACGAGGGGTATTTCATATTACCGAGCGTGGGCGAAAAATTCTTGCTGAATCCCCTGCTCAAATCGACATCAAGTATTTGGCGCGGTTTGCAGAATTTCAGGAATTCCGGCAGGCAAGCAGCAAGAACAAAACCGAGAAGGTTACCCATACCAACGATAATGAAGCATCGCCAACGACCCCTGAAGAAACTCTCGAACAAGCCTATCAGCAATTGAGAGACGAGGTCGCAAACGAGTTACTTCATTTAATCAAGGGTAATACACCGGAGTTTTTCGAGAAATTGGTCGTTAACCTCATTGTTGCCATGGGATACGGAGGCTCAGTAAAGGAAGCTGGCAAGGCCACGAGAAAAACAGCAGATGAAGGCATCGACGGGGTTATCAAAGAAGATCGCCTGGGTCTGGATGCAATCTATTTGCAGGCCAAACGATGGGAGGCCGTTGTAGGCAGGCCAGAGATTCAAAAATTCGTAGGTGCGCTTCACGGACAACGGGCCAAGAAAGGCGTGTTCATTACAACCAGCCATTTCTCAAAAGAAGCACTGGACTATGTGCAGAAAATCGATCCAAAGGTTGTTTTGATTGACGGCTCCGATCTGGTTCAGCTCATGATTGATCACGGGGTCGGCGTAAGTTCTGCGGCAGTGTACGAAGTTAAAAAGGTGGACACGGATTTCTTCATTGAAGATTGATACGCTCGAAAGCTAAGAATCTGCCATTCCATATCAAGAGGCTCCTCGCTGCCATTGGCTACCCGTCATAGGGTCTTACAGACATCTCAAGCATATCTACCTGACATCTAAAGTTTTTTGTCGATTTTTAGCTACGTACCCCTGAAACTCGATTCTAATAAGAGGCCGTGGCAGTGCGGCATGGGGGTATACCGTACCCGCCAGCGAATCGCTTTTAACGCAGAAACGCCCCGGATCAATGTGATCCGGGGCGTTTCTGCGTTAAAATATGTCTGGCTGATTCTCAAAAGGCTTCAACCAGATTCACTTTGGCAGGGCCTCGCTGCACGGTGCGGTGGTAGCGTACTGCGGGCCGTCCGAAGGCCATGCAGTAGCCGATGGTATGGGCCTTGGGCACACCGAGGCGACCGGCCAGGTCGGGGAAGAATTCGGTCAGCGCCCAGGTGAGCATGCCGTCCCATACCGTACCAATGCCCATTGTCTGGGCCATGAGCTCGAAATTGGTCAGGGCGATGACGCAGTCCACCTGGGGAACCGCGACCTTGCCCGGGGCGCTGGCAATGAGGATATGCGGGGCACCACGCAGGATGACGTCATTACCATGCTCGGTGTACGCCGTATGGGCCATGCGCAGGTATTTGTGGGCCAGGGTGTCTGCTTCCGGGTCCAGCTTGGGGAGCATCTCTCCCAGTCGGGCATAGATCTCCCGGCCCAGGGATTCGGTGATCTCCCGGGTCATGGTCACGGTAAAGAGTACGCCCTGGGAATTGGTTCCGGTAGGGGCATGCCAGGCTGTTTCAACAAGCCTGTTGATGGTCGCCCGATCCAGGGACTTTTGTGCGTATTGGCGTACGGAACGGCGGCCCTTGATGAGCGTTTCCATGGAATGCACCGGGGGCAGCTCATGCTCCAGGGGAAGACTTGCGTCGGGATCGACCCCGAGAATGGAAATGGCGCCCGTGGGGCAGACGGCCAGACAATGCTGGCAGCGGATGCACCGCTTGGCGTCGGAGATCTTTGGCAATTCCCCCTTTTCCATGACAATACATCGGGCCGGGCAATCCTTAACGCACTGGCCGCATGCAATGCACCGGTCCTGGTTGACTCGAAAATTCAGCATGATCCTTTCCTGCACATGTTATGGGTCCAAAAACCCTCCAGCGCCTTGTACACGGCAAGATGCTGGAGGGTTATATACATTACCGGCGAGAACCTACCGATCTCACCCGCAACCGCCGCCGCAGCTCGAGCAGCTGCCGCCGGCACAGGATGGGGCTTCCTGAGAGGCAGATTCCTTGTTAATACCGACTACTTCGATATCAAAGGTCAGGGATTTGCCTGCCAGGGGGTGGTTGAGATCCAGGGTGACCTTTTCCTCGTCCACATGGGTGATAATGGCCGGCATCTGCTGGCCTTCGGAGGTGGACACGCCAATGGTCTGTCCCACCTGCGGATCCATGTCATCGGGGATCTGCTCGGTCGGGAAATCCATGATCCTTTCGGCCATGTGATCGCCATAGGCCTCGTCCGGGGAGAGGGTGAAGGTCTTTTTCTCGCCCAATTCCATATCCATGAGGGCGGCCTCAAAGCCCGGGATCATCTGTCCCGCGCCCATGGGGATCTCAAGGGGTGCTTTTCCTTCGCTGGTATCGAATACCTGCCCGTCTTCGAGCTTTCCTGTGTAGGCTACCTGAACGAACAGACCGTTTTCTACCTTTTGCATACGTTTCCTTCCTGACTGCTTGCGATGATCCGAACCTATCGACCCGCTGCTGGGAAAGAGGGCAGTTCGGGAACACCGTGTTCATAAATGCGGGTTCCCTATCCCCAATTTTTCGGCACACCTGCCGTCCAAAAGAGATAACAAACCAAAAACTCCGCCACCAAAGGGGTCTGCGAAGCGCCGAATACAAAACCTACGAACGATTCACCAAGTGTCAACCGGATCGCGTAAAAAAGATTTTCCCGGGTCCTGAAAAAAAATTGCCAACCTGCAAACCGATCCTCTCAACCTGCCGACATCAGACGTTCGGCCTCAGACCTCGTTCCTTTCCCATTTTGTCGAGTCCTGAAACAAAGTTGTCATTTTGGAGCTGAATTTTCGCCCCTTGTCGTCATCCCGGCGAAAGCCGGGATCTCAAACGACATGAAGCCTGCCCCGGTCGCCAACCTATCGACCACATCCACCAAGATCCCGGATCAAGTCCGGGATGACGGATCTAGTCCGGGGTTTTTCCCCGTCTCCCGCCTCCATTTCTCCCTCCTCCCTGTCTCCCGCCTTTTCTGCGCCCTGCGCACTTTTTTTCCCGTCTCCGTTCCTCCCGTCTCCCGTCTCCCTATCTTCCGCCTTCCCTGCGCACTGCGCCCTGCGTACTGCGCACTTTTGTCCCTCATCATCCTTTGTAAACATTCGTGATCACATACTCCAAATACCTGGACTTGACCTGCTTGAGGGCCAGGGTCTGTTTGATCCCGGGCAATTTGAGCACCACGCCCAGAACCGCGGCCAGGGCCCGGTGGCTCCAGAGGACCTGATTGTCAAAAATCAGGTTCTGCAACTGGCCCCGTTCAATGGCCATGACCACGCACCGGTGGGTGGAATTAAGGGGCGTGATGACCCGTTCTTCCCTCGGCTGCATGGTTATGGCCCCTTCCGGACAATTCCTGGCGCAGACGCCGCAGCCCAGACAGATGTCGGCGTGCACGTGGGCCTTCTTGCGTTTGGGCTCAGAGGAATCATTGGCAGAAACCAGGCCCATGGCCTCCACCGGACAGGCGTTTACGCATTTCCCGCAGGTGGTGCATCGGTCGTAATCGATTTCAGGCAGAAAATTGGTCGTGTGGATGGGATGAAGCAGACCGAACCGTTTGGCCGCCAGCATGGCCTCGCAGCAACATCCGCAGCAATTGCAGATGAAGTTGACCCCCTGCCTGCAGTTTTCCCCGAATTGGACCAGGTTGTGCTCATAGGCCTGATTGAGCAGATCGAGGCCCTCGGAGACATCCACGGACCGGGCGAATCCGTGTTTGATAAGGGATCCCGCCGAGGCATTGAAGGTCATGCAGATATCCTGGGGGGCATCACAGGCCCGGCCCATGTGCTCCATTTTGGACCGGCAATAACAGGTCGAGACCCCCATCTGCGGTGATGTTTTGATGACCTCCGAAGCCCGTTCGTAATCAAGAACCCGGCTGTCCCCCTCTTTGGCCAGCACGGACTCGTTCACAAAGACCCGGCCAAGCTGGGTCTCTCCCTTGACAAAGAGATTCTTGATGAAATCCTCTTCCTCATTGCAGTACTGATAAAACAATTGCGCAAGCAGATGCTGATCGATATCCCCCCGGGTGCGCATCATGGAGAATTCGAAAAATCCGGCCATGGGCGGAGGAAGCACATACACGGATCGGCCATCCTCTTCCTCGATATCCACCAAAAGGGCCCGCCCGGAAAGCTCGTCCAGAATCCTCTGGGTTGCATCCAGGGGTTTGTCCCAGACCCGGGCCGCCGTATGGACGTCAAAAGGTTTGATAGGCAATTTGGCCACCAATTCGGCCTCTTTTTCAGAAAACAGGATGTTCAGAATTTTGTATAACACAGGTGAAGGAGGCGCCCCCTGGGGAAAGCGATTGATACGGTCCACAAGGCTATCGAACCCAGGGCGTATTACTTGATATGTCATCAGACAATCCTCCTTTTGTATGACAAATTTTTCATAAAATACGTTGACTTATATATTTTTTTTACTATGTTTTCAAGCGTAACTGCCAACCTTTTTCCAGAAACAACCTCATGACCACCATTTGCATCAACAGTCCGTTACACATTTCTGTCCCACGTGTCGAAGGATCCTGGCTGCAGGCCGATGCGAACGGCTTGAATCTGAACCTCAATTTTCCCGGAACCACCCTGGAAGAGATGCATGCCTTCACCCAGGGAGTCACGTCCATGGGATTGTTCGCTGCCGATACCTTCCCGCCGATCCCCTTTCTGATTCTCTCCTTCAACGACCAAACCTTTGGACCCGTTGAGGGAAGTTTCGATGCCCGATCCCAGTATGGGGAATATCTCGATCATTTCATGAACCTGCCCCTGCCCATCCGCATGGGCATCTTTCTCTCCGACATGGGGAAAATCAGGGGGATCTCCCATGTAACCCTTCCCCGCAAGGTCACCCTGGCCCTCAAAGAGATGATCCGACGGCAGATGGAAACCGAGTACACAGCCGAGGACTTCGCACTGGCCAGACTCAGGGTGCAGACAGCCTACACCACCAGAGAACTCCTCGAGACGGCCTACTATGTGGACGAATGACCGATCTTTCCATCCAGACGCACAAGGGCCGGACCACCCTTCCTCTCGGAGGGTGGTCCGGCCCTTGTGAATCTCTGGCACATGCCTGGATCTTGATCCGTTCGTGCCTAGTCTGTTCGTTCGGTCACCTCGATGAGGTGAAATCCGAATTGCGTCTGCACGGGGCCGTGAACCACGCCCACTTCCTCGGCAAAGACGACATTCTCGAATTCCGGGACCATTTCCCCCCGGCCGAATTCTCCCAGATCACCGCCCCTTCGGCCTGAAGGGCACGAGGAATGGGCTGCCGCCACTTCGGCAAAATCCTGTCCGTTCAAAATATCCTGCTTCAACGCTTCACAGCGTTCACGTGTGGGCACAAGTATGTGCCGGGCCCTTGCTCGGGTCATGGAATTACTCCTTGTTGTTGGTAGATGAATGCCGGTTCTGTCTGCCCTGGTTCTTACCGGTCCTGGGACCGCCTTTGCCCCTGGGCGGACGTTTTCTCTTGCCCTGTGGTTTGGACCGATTGCGGGGTGTTGGACCCGGGGCCTCTTTGCCCTGCTGCTGATCCCCGGCAGGTATTTCCACGGGTTTGGTCACGGTGCTCTGATAGAATTCATCCAGGAGCATGGCCATGAGGGGACGCATCTCCTCATCCTCGCCAAGCATTTTGGCCAGAGGCAGAAACCGTTCCATGCGCTCCTTTTCGAGCAGATCCATGGTCCGCATCCTGGCCTCGAGCAGGGCAATGGCCCGTTCGGACATAAGCTCCTGAACATCCCCGTCACCGGGCAGCTCCCGCTCCTGGATGGGCACACGGAACTGGTTGGCGATGGATTTCATCTTGAGTTCTTCGATCACATCGACAAGAATGATCGCCTGACCGCTGGCTCCGGCCCGCCCGGTCCGGCCGGCTCTGTGGATATAGACCTCGGGATCTTCGGGCGGTTCATACTGGATGACATGGGAGAGTTCAGGAATATCGATCCCCCGGGCCGCCACATCCGTGGCCACCAGAAAACGGAGATCACCCGTACGGACCCGGCCCAGAACCCGGTCCCGGGCACCCTGGGAAAGGTCGGAGCTGAGCTCGTCCGCATCATAACCGAATCGCTTCAGGACAACGGCGACGTAATGCACATTCGCCTTGGTGTTGCAGAAGATGATCGCCGAGGTTGGATTCTCCATCTCCAGAATGCGGATAAGGGCCCGATCGCGCTTCATGCCCGGCACCTTGTAATAGACGTGCTCCACTTCGGTGACGTGCATGTGGTCGCTGCTCAGACTGAGCACCTGGGGATTGTTCAGAAATTCTCCGGCCAGCCGTTTGACATGCGGGGGGTAGGTAGCGGAAAAAAGCGCGGTAACGATTTTTTTCCCGGGGAGATACCCCTGCACGGCTTTCATGTCCGGATAAAAACCCATGGAGAGCATCCGGTCGGCCTCGTCCAGGACCAGAAAGGAAATATTGTCCAGATTCAGGGTTCCCTTGAGCAGATGATCCAGAACCCTCCCCGGGGTACCGACCACAAAATGCGCTCCGTCGCGCAGATCCGTGAGCTGGGCAGTGTACGAGGCCCCGCCGTATAAAACTGCGGTCCTGACATTACCGCCCGTGTTGATGGCCTGGGCCTCGGCAATGACCTGCCGCGCGAGCTCCCTGGTCGGGACAAGGATCAGGGCCTGACATACGGGCCGCTGCGCATCGATCTTCTCGAACAGAGGCAGCACGTAGGCGCCT
Organism: Desulfoplanes sp. PS50; assembly: GCF_053851535.1. Classification (NCBI taxonomy): domain Bacteria; kingdom Pseudomonadati; phylum Thermodesulfobacteriota; class Desulfovibrionia; order Desulfovibrionales; family Desulfoplanaceae; genus Desulfoplanes; species Desulfoplanes sp. PS50. Next base: position 9,017 of record NZ_JBSPZA010000017.1, read on the forward strand.
GTCTTGCCGGTTCCGGTCCGGGACTGGACCATGACATCCCGCCCTGTAGTCAGATAAGGAATAGTCCGCGACTGGACCGGGGTCAGTGATGTCCAGCCCATGCTGGCGCAGGCCTCCTGCAAAAATTCCGGAAGCCCGCTCAATGCGGTTTCCAGAATTTCTGTCTTCTCGGAATCGTTCATGTCTGGTTCGCTGGTCGTTGAATCGTGTTCCACGTTGTTCTTCCTCGTATAATGCTGACATCCCCGGATAATCTCCGAGGTATGGTTGGGTTCTCATTTCTCTTATGAATGGATGATCATGTCCCTTTCCCGCCAATCCAAGGCCTATGCGTTCGGCCTGACTTCGGTTCTCATCTGGTCCACCGTGGCCTCGGCCTTCAAGCTCACCCTGCGGCACATGGATCATGTCCAGCTTCTGGCCTATGCCACCATGGCCTCCACATGCGTGCTGTTTTTCATCCTTGTCTTCCAGAAAAAGCTTGGCCTGCTGCGTTCCCTCGGCCCACGTGACATCCTGACATCCATGGGCATGGGATTGCTCAATCCGCTGCTCTACTACCTGATCCTCTTCAAGGCCTATACCCTGCTCCCTGCCCAGGAGGCCCAGGCCCTCAACTATACATGGGCCATCACCATGACCATCCTGTCCATCCCGCTTCTGGGCCAGCGGGTGGGCAGACGCCAGTTTGCGGCCATCATGATCAGCTATCTCGGAGTGCTGGTCATCGCCACCCACGGCCATGTTTTGAGCCTTGAATTCTCCGATCCCCTGGGTACGGGGCTGGCACTGGGAAGCACACTCATCTGGGCCTTCTACTGGATCCTGAACACCCGGGACAAACTCGATCCCTGCGTACGTCTGTTTGTGAATTTCTGTTTCGGAACCATCTATATCAGTATCTATACACCATTGGTATCGAGCTTTTCCTTCAGCTCTTGGGCCGGACTTGCGGGTGCTGTCTATGTCGGCGTCTTTGAGATGGGGGTCACCTTCGTCTTCTGGCTCATGGCCCTCAAGTATGCCACGAGCGCCGGCAGGATCAGCCATCTCATCTATCTTTCCCCGATCGTTTCCCTGGGACTGATCAACATGCTGGTCGGTGAGCCCATTCTTGGCTCCACCGTGGTCGGGCTCATCCTGATCCTTGGAGGTGTGGCGCTGCAGGGGAAGATGGCTGCGGGACAAGAGGTACAGGATGCCGGCTAGGTGACAGCGGACGACCGGCTCCCTTTATCCGGCGTTCTTTTGCAGAAGCGACGTGCCGGTCATCTCTTCGGGCTGAGCCAGGCCCATCATCTCCAAAAGGGTCGGGGCCACATCGCACAGGGCACCCTGGGGGCGCAGACACATCTCCCCTGTCTTTCGACCCACCAGAAGGCAGGGAACCGGGTTGAGACTGTGGGAGGTCTTGGCCCCGCCCGACTCGTCGAGCATCTCCTCGGCATTGCCGTGATCCGCCGTAACCAACCCCCTGCCCCCGACCTCTTCCAGGGCCTGCATGACCTGGCCCACACATCCGTCCACGGCCTCGCAGGCCGTGATAACCGCGGGGATGACTCCGGTATGGCCCACCATGTCCAGATTGGCGAAATTACAGATAATCAGCCGGTGTTCACGGTTGCGAAGCGTCTCGCAGAGAATTCGTGCCACCTCATGCACGCTCATCTCGGGCTTGAGATCGTAGGTGGCCACCTCACGGGGTGAGGGCACCAGATGCCGATCCTCCCCGTCAAAGGGTTCTTCGCGGCCACCATTGAAAAAATAGGTCACATGGGCGTACTTTTCGGTTTCCGCGATCCGAAACTGCCTGGCACCCGCCTCTGCAACCACCTCACCCAGAATCTGGCGCATTCGGACAGGGGGGAAAGCCACCGGCAGGCCGAAATGCTTGTCGTACTGGGTCATGGTGACCATGGAACAGAGTCGGGGAAATTTTTTGCGCTCGAACGCCGTAAACTCCGGATCATACAGAGCCCGGGTCATCTGCCGGGCCCGATCTGCCCGGAAATTGAAGAAAAAGACCGCGTCCCCGTCTTCGATGCATCCCACAGGACAGCCATTGTCCATGATCACTCGAGGCTTGACGAATTCGTCATTTTCCCCCTGGGCATAGGACGCCTCAATGGCCTCGAGGGGGTCGGAACAGGCAATGCCCTTTCCCAGGGTCAGGGCGTCATAGGCCAGTTCAATACGTTCCCACCGCTTGTCCCGGTCCATGGCGTAAAAACGCCCGCTGACCGTGGCGATCCGTCCCACGCCGATGGTGTCCATGCCCGCCTGCAGTCGCTGAACGTAGTCAAACCCGCTTGCAGGAGGCGTATCCCGACCATCCAAAAAGGCATGAACAACAACGTCCGTAAGCCCTTTTTCCTTGCAGACCGCCAAAAGGGCCAGAAGGTGGGCCTGGTCGCTGTGTACTCCGCCATCGGAGATCAGCCCCATGAAATGCAGACGGCCTCCCTGTGCCCGGGTCGTGTCGATCAGATCCCCGACAACCTCGTTGGTCCGCAGGGATCCGTCCTCGACAGCCATGTTGATGCGCATGATATCCTGGTACACGATCCGCCCGGCCCCGAGATTGAGGTGGCCGACCTCGGAATTGCCCATCTGCCCGGGGGGCAGACCCACAGCCGGCCCCATGCACTGCAGGGTCGTACCTGGGCAGGAGGCCATGAGCCGGTCCAGGTTCGGGGTATGGGCCTGGGAAATGGCATTCCCCGGACCGGGTGCGGCCTTGCCCCACCCGTCCAGAATCAACAAGAGCACCGGATGCTCAACCATCTTTTGCCTCCTCTGTTGTGACAATCCGGGGAACATCCGTGAACAATCCTTCTATATTGTAGAGCTCCCTGACCTCTTTCTGGAAGATATGGACCACCACATCGTTGAAATCCACCAGAATCCATTGCCCTGATTCCAGGCCTTCGACTCCCATGGCAGGGGTGCCGTGCTTCTTGCCCTGTTCCAGAAGAAGCGACCCAAGCGATTTGGCCTGCCGGGCACTGGAGGCCGTGGCAATGATCATCCCCTCGGTCACCGAGGAATAGCCCCGAACGTCCAGGGCAACGATATCCCTGGCCTTTTTGTCTTTAAGCCATGCGCTTATCTGCGCCAATCGTTTGTGTATATATGCTTTGTTTTCTTCAGACATGTTCTCTCCTTGCGTGAAGGCCTTTTCGACCCCACATGAAATCATCATGGAAACGGCCTCTGGATGCGGTTTTCCCCGTTCAGATCGATGCCGTCAACCCACTGTTCATACGGGAAAGTTACCAACAGAGCAAATCATTCTCCCGCCAGGCACCCGTACTCCGCCCGACATTTTCCCCAGCCCCCAAACGACAAGGCACTTGTGTTCATATCCAGCCGTCACCCCAGGACACATGTGTTTACATGCACCTACCGGAACTATGATGGCCGGCTTGCTCCCCTCAGGACGGTTTGACTGTCTGAGCGAGCCAGGCATCGTTCATCAAGCCGTTGCCTGACATCGTGCCCGTACGGCTTGTTTTCATGGAGCAACCCCTTGATGGTACGAGGCCGGCGAGGGAGTTTCAAACCGTCCTAAGGGGACAAGCCGGCCATGAGAACACATCAGCCCTGGCCGTGACCCAAAAAATCCTTGACACCACAAACGGTCTTTGCCAGAGAACTACTCATCATGAGCCAGAATTGCACCGCTTTTTCCTTTTTTTATTTGTATTTTTTTACCTTTGCGAACAAAAGGGAATCCGTGGTGTCGGCCTAGGCACATACCAGTTTCACATCAAGTAACCAAGCCGCGGACAGCACGATCTGACCGCGGCTTTTTTTATCCGTAGCATCAATTATTTGGACGGCATATGCCAGCCGCCCTTCATCCAAGCCACCAGGGAGACGGGATCATGATGTACGATGTCGAACGCGAAACCATGCCGCGGGAAGAGCTTGAGGCCCTGCAGACGAGTCGCCTCACCTATCTTGTGGACAAGTTGTACCACAACGTTCCTTTTTACCGGGAAAAATTCAAGGAACAGGGGATAAAGCCCGAACAGATCAAATCCATCAAGGATTTGAAGTACCTTCCCTTCACAGAAAAGCAGGACCTGCGCAACAACTACCCCTATGGCCTTTTTGCCACACCCAAGGAAAACATCGTCCGCATCCACGCCTCCTCCGGCACCACAGGCAAGGCCACGGTGGTCGGATACACCCAGCGCGACGTGGATACCTGGGCCACCCTCATGGCCCGATGCCTCGTGGCCACCGGGGGATGCCGCCGGGACATGGTCCACAACGCCTATGGGTACGGCCTGTTCACCGGCGGACTGGGCATGCACTACGGCGCTGAAAAACTCGGGGCCACGATCATGCCCTTTTCCGGAGGGGGAACCCGGCGTCAGGCCATGCTGATGAAGGATTTTGGCTCGACCATCTTGTGCAGCACCCCTTCCTACGCCGTAAAACTGTACGAAACCGTTCTCGCAGCGGGCATGACCCCCGACGATCTCAAGCTCAAAATCGGCGTCTTTGGCGCAGAACCCTGGAGCGAGGGCATGCGCCAGGACATCGAGTCCAAACTCGGGATCAAGGCCTACGACATCTACGGACTCTCAGAAATCATGGGTCCGGGCGTGGCCATCGAGTGCGACGCGGCCCAGGACGGACTGCACATCTGGGAAGACCATTTCATCCCGGAGATCATCGATCCCGATACCGGCGAGGTCCTGCCCCATGGAGAAACCGGGGAACTGGTCATCACCACCATCACCAAGGAGGGCATCCCCCTGATCCGCTACAGAACCAGGGACATCACCGCCCTCAATCCGATTCCCTGCAAATGCGGCCGGACCCATGTGCGCATGAGCCGAATCAAGGGCCGCAGCGATGACATGCTCATCATCCGCGGGGTCAACGTCTTCCCGACCCAGATCGAAGCCATCCTCATGGAGACCCACGGGCTGACCTCCCACTACCAGCTGCTCATCCGCCGTGAGGGAGCCATGGACACCCTGGAGGCCCGGGTGGAGATCGACGAAAAACTCTTCTCTGACGAAATCAAACATTTACAGAAAATTGAAGCCAAGATACAACGCGACATCAAGGAATTTCTGGGTGTCACCGCCAAGGTATCGCTGGTCGAACCGCAATCCATCGAACGGTCCCAGGGCAAGGCCAAACGAATCGTGGATCTGCGCTCCTAGTCCAGACAGGCGACAGACGTCAGCCCCTTTGCTCCAAACCGAACAACCAACGAGGGAGAGTCATGAAAGTCGAACAAATATCCGTATTCCTGGAAAACAGAGCCGGAAGGCTGGGCGAGGTAACCCGTGTTCTCGCCGAGGCAGGCATCAACATCAGGGCCTTGTCTTTGGCCGACACCTCGGACTTCGGCATCCTGCGGCTCATTGTCACGGACCATGAAAAGGCCAAACAGGTGCTCAAGGAAAACGGTTTCACCGTGGGCCGGACCAATGTGGTGGCCGCCGAGATGGAAGACAAGCCGGGCGGACTCCATCATATCCTGGACATCCTGGGCAAGGAAGGCGTCAACGTGGAATACATGTATGCCTTTGTCCAGCAGAGCGGCAAAAACGCCGTGCTCATTTTCCGCTTCGACCGCACGGACCAGGCCATAGAGATCCTTCAGAAAAATGGCATCCGCATCCTCCCCGGCAGTGAAGTGTATACCATCTAAGAACCCTATCAGGCCGCAGTGTTCCATCTCCGGAAACTGCGGCCTGCTGGTTCGAACCTGTCTGTGAACCGACAAACAGGAAAGCGGACACCAACAATCACCCTCCCAGGGCCACGGCCAGGCACCTTTTTTCCTTGATCGGTCATTGAAGAGCTCGTCTTCTTCGTGACACTCTCCCTGCCCGCTGCCCATGCGAACCTCTTTGTACAACAATCAGAATGATTGTGTACCCAAACCCAGGAGATTTTCATGAGCCACATACTGCGCATCCTGTGTTGCTGCCTTCTGCTCGTCGTGACAACGGCCTGCGGAAACAATGACCAGCAAACCACCAATGAGACAAAGGACACCTCCTCCAACGATACGCCCATCAAGATCGGTGCCGTCCTGCGCCTTTCCCGTGGAGCCTCTGACGGAATTCCCGCCCGTCACGGCATGGAGATCGCCGTGGATCAGATCAACGCGGCCGGTGGTATTGACGGCAGGAAACTGGAAATCGTTTTCTACGACAGCAAGGACGATTCAACCACTGCGGTCAATGCCGTGCAGAAACTCATCTCCGTGGACAAGGTCCAGGCCATCGTCGGTCCGATGATGAGCGGCAACGTCCTCGCCTCGGCCCCCCTGTGCAACCGGGACAACGTGGTCATGCTCACCCCTTCGGGCACCTCGCCCAAGATTTCCCAGGCAGGGCCCTATGTCTTTCGCCTGTGCACCCCCATTCACGCACAGGCTCAGGCCCTGGTGGCCAAGGCCCTGGAATTGAGCGGCAAGGAAACACCCAGCGCGGCCATCGTCTACAGCAATGATCCCTACGGCAAGGGATGCAAGGAATTGTTCAGCAAATATCTCGGGGAACAGGGAATCACCCCTGTGGGTGTCGAAGCCTTCCAGATAGGAGACAAGGATTTTCAGGCCCAGCTGACAAACATCGCCGGCACGGATCCCGACATCCTCTTTTTTCCCGGCTATCTCCAGGAAACCGCTCCGCTCATGAGCCAGGCCAGACAGATGGGACTCACAGGGTTGAGCGTCGGGGTGTTCGGGGATATGGCCCCCCTGTATATCGAGCTTGCGGGCAAGGCCGCAGAAAACCACCTGAACGCCAGTGAATATGATCAGGCCAATCCTTCGGAACTGAACCAGAAATTCGTGGCCGCGTACAAGGATGTGCTGGCTGCAAACCCCCAGGCTTCGGACAACATCATGTTTGCCTCCCTGACCTATGACGCGATCCAGCTGCTGGCAGGGGCCTTTTCCCAGGGCGCCCTCACGGGCGAGGCCATCAAGACCTACCTCGACAACCTGGACGCCTTTCCCGGGGTGACCGGCAACCTCTCCTTCGATGCCAACGGGGACGTGCAAAAGGGAGATGTCTATCTCTTTCAGGTCACGAACGGAAAATATGAAAGGATTTAACGGATGGGAGACAGGAGACGGGAGGCGGGAGACAGGAGAAAGGATAGAGGATAATCTCGGGGCCTTTGGGATGATGTTGTTCGTGATCGCGGACCTCCGATCTCCGACCTCATTCTTCTCCCTTCTCCTGTCTCCTGCCTCCCGTCTCCCTTTCTTCCCTTCCTTCCCTGCGCCTCTGCGCAAAAATCCTCTATCCTTAAAAACCAATGCTCACCCAACAAATCATAAACGGCCTTGTCTCCGGCTCGGCCTATGCCCTGGTGGCCCTGGGATATACGTTGATCTACGGGGTTCTCGGACTGATTAATCTGGCCCAGGGGGAACTCTACATGGCCGGTGCCTTTGGCCTGTGGGCCGGAATGGCCTGGCTCGGGCTGCCCTTTCCCGTGGCCGTCCTCTTTGGATTGCTCATGGCCGGCGTCGTGGGGTTGTCCATGGACCGGCTCGTATTCCGCCCCTTGCGCTCCCGGCATCCGCTCATTCCCATGCTCGCGGCCATTGGACTGTCCATCATGCTCCAATCCCTGGCCCTGCTTTTTTTCGGGTCAGAGACCAAAGCCTTTGCCCTGGAACTTCCTCCAGCCCACCTGACCATCGGCAATGTCCGCATCTCCCTCATCCAGCTCATGCTCATGGGGGGCGCGGTGGTCGTCATGACCGGGCTGATCTGGTTCATGCACTTTTCCCGGCACGGCAAGGCATTGCAGGCCGTGGCCCTGGACCCGGAAGCGGCCCGGGTTGTGGGGATCAAACCCGATCGGTGTATCGGAGTGGCCTTTTTCGCCAGTGCTCTGATGAGCGGGGCCGCCGGGATGATGATGGCCGCCTATTACAACGCCACCTACCCATACATGGGGGTCCTTCCAGGCCTGAAAGGCTTTTGTGCGGCCGTACTCGGCGGTGCCGGGTCCATTCCCGGGGCGATCATGGGCGGGCTGCTTCTCGGCCTGGCCGAAAATCTCGGCACTGCCTATATTTCCTCAGGCTTCAAGGACGCCTTTGCCTTTGGCATTCTGATCATCATTCTGCTTGTCCGGCCATCGGGCATTCTGGGGAAGCCACGGAAATGACCCTGTGGTAGAGATGTTCTCATGCAAGTACCTGAAAGATGATGGCCGGCTTGCCCCCCTTAGGGCGGTTTGACTGTCTGAGCGAGCCAGGCATCGTTCATCAAGCCGTTGCCTGACATCTTGCCCGTACGGCTTGTTTTCATTGAGCAACGGCTTGGTGGTACGAGGCCGGCGAGAGAGTTTCAAACCGTCCTAAGGGGGGCAAGCCGGCCATGAGCACAAATTTGACATGTCACGGTCTTGCACTTTGGGCGGGAGATCCGTATGGAAATCGTTTCAGGTTCATTCTTCCATGAACCGTGGACTACGACGAAGCCTTGGTGAATCCATGCACCGGAAACCATCTTCAACCCCCATTGCCACGGCCTTGAAACATTTCTTCAAGGACCAGAAGGGTACGGACAACCTCGGCCTGGCCCAGCTTTGGGAACAATGGGATACGCTTTTCGGTCCGGACATCACCGATCTGATCAGCCCCCTGGGGCACAGGGGGGACACCCTGCTCCTCGGCGCCGAGGATGCCATCGTCATCCAGGAATTCACCTATTTTTCGGACCAGATCCTGGAACGGGTCAACGGATTTCTGGGCGAACAGGTCTTCAGGCACATTCATATCGAGCTGCTCAGAGGGCGCTCTCCCCTGAACAGAAAATTGTTGCCTGCGTCCTTTTCGCGCCTGGCCCCAGCCAAACCCCAAGGCCTGGGCAATCCCGAAACCCTGCCGGACGATGACTCGCCCGTTGCCAAGGCCTACAGGTCCTATGTCCGGTTCTTTCAGCAGTCCGCTGATGAAGAAGCAGGTGCAGAACAAACAGACGAACCAACCAGTCCAATCTCAAACACCCTTACCTAGACGAGGAGGATCTTTTCATGAGCAACACATTCAATCCCGAAGAAATACTCTCCGCTCTCAAGAAACCCCTGAACAAGATGACCGTCAAGGAGCTCAAGGACCTAGCCATAACCAGCTTTCCGCAGATTGTCGGCGCCTCCGGCATGCAGAAGGACGAACTTTTGGCCACGATCAAGCAGGAGTTGGGCATGTCCGAGGAAGAGGGGGGCGCGTCTCCCTATGCGCAGCAGATCGCCACGCTGAAGAAAACCATTGCCGAACTCAAGGTGCAGAAAAACCAGATCCCCAAGGCCCAGCGCTCGGCCCGGGAAAAAGTGCGCCGTCAGATCCATGATCTGAAGAAAAAAACCCGGCGTCTGGCCGCCGTGTAAAAAAATCGTTCTCAGACAAAAAATCCATTGACAACAAAATACTGTTTCCCTAAATAGGGCTCTCTCTTGCTGGGCGATCGTTCAACGGCAGGACAGCGGACTCTGACTCCGTCAATCAAGGTTCGAATCCTTGTCGCCCAGCCACAGGTTGTCCCCATCGTCTAGCCCGGTCCAGGACACCAGATTTTCATTCTGGGTACAGGGGTTCAAATCCCCTTGGGGACGCCAATCGGCACCAAACCCCGTTCATCAATATGATGAACGGGGTTTTTTTGTGCGCTGCTGAAAAATTCGAATCCTTCCCTCCTGCGAACAATTCTTCGTTATCCTTGCATCACCCTGAAAATACATCAAAAAACAGAAGATGGTTTGCAAATCGTCATTTGTCACCAAAAATTATCCTCCTTGTCACAAACCCGTAACAAAGAGTACATAGACAGTACCCATCAACCATTTGGATATCTCTTCTAACTTTTTGGAGGTCATCATGAAATCGGGTTTCAAGGCTCTTGTTGCCGCTCTCTGTCTCTTTGTCGCCCTGCCCGCCTGGGCCGGTTCCATTCAGATCAAGGGTTCCACCACGGTTCTGCCCATCGCCCAGAAATGTGCCGAGGCATTCATGAAAGTCAATCCGGACATCGCCATTTCCATCTCCGGCGGCGGTTCCGGCAATGGGATCAAGGCCCTCATTGACGGGACCACGGACATTGCCGATGCCTCGCGGTTCATCAAGGACAAGGAGGTCAAGCGTGCCGTGGAAAATGGTCGCTACCCCGTGCCCTTCTCCGTTGCCTACGACTGCATCGTTCCCGTGGTTCACCCCTCCAACACCGTTTCCAACCTGACCCTGGATCAGCTCAAGGGCATCTACATGGGGACCATCACCAACTGGAAGGAAGTCGGCGGTCCTGACCAGAACATCGTGGTCATCTCCCGTGACACATCCTCAGGCACCTATGAGGTCTGGGAAAAGAAGGTCATGAACAAGGAACGTGTTTACAACCGCGCTCAGCTCCAGGCCTCCAACGGCGCTGTTGCCCAGACCGTGGCCAAGAACAAGCGGGCCATCGGCTATGTCGGTTTCGGCTACCTGAACAACGAGATCAAGGGACTCACCGTCAACGGCGTCGAAGGCAATCCCTCCACGACCCTGAGCGGTACCTACCCTGTCTCCCGTGCCCTGTTCATGTTCACCCAGGGCTGGCCCAAGGGCGACACCGCCAAGTTCATCAACTTCGTACTCAATCCCAAAACCGGACAGCCTCTGGTCAAGGAAGCCGGTTTTGTCCCCCTGTACTAACAGAGGCTTCCACGCATCGAACACCGGGCAGGTTACCCAGACTGCCCGGTGTCTGATCTGAATTTCCTGCCAGCCGCAACCCGAGAACGATCATGCACACCAAAAGAGCTTTCCGCGAAAAATGCATCAAGACGTTTTTCCTGGTCAGTGCCTGTGCCTCCATCCTGGTCCTGACCCTGATCATGGTCTTTTTGTTCATGGAAGGGATTCCCATTTTCAAGACAGTCTCTGTGACCGATTTTCTGTTCGGGAGGGATTGGTATCCCACCTCCGACCCACCTGATTTCGGCATCCTTCCGCTTATCGTGGCCTCCTTGAGCGTGACGCTTGTCTCCTCACTCATGGCCATTCCCCTCGGGGTCATGACGGCCATCTACCTGGCGGAAATCTGTTCCCGGCGCATGAGAAATATTCTCAAGCCCATTGTGGAATTATTGGCCGCCCTGCCGTCGGTGGTCATCGGTTTTTTCGGCATGGTCGTTGTTGCCCCGTTTTTGCAGAACTTTTTCGATCTCGATACGGGCCTCAACCTGTTCAACGCATCGGTCATGCTCGCGTTCATGTCCATTCCGACCATCTGTTCGGTTTCCGAAGATGCCATTTACTCGGTCCCCAGCGAACTCAAGGAGGCCTCCCTGGGACTGGGGGCCACCCACTGGCAAACCATCGCCAGGGTCATTCTGCCCGCATCGCTTTCCGGCATCAGCACGGCCGTTATCCTGGGCATGTCCCGGGCCATTGGCGAAACCATGGTTGTTTTGATGATAGCCGGTGGTGCCGCCTTGATCCCGATCTCCATCTTCGATCCCGTTCGGCCCATGCCCGCATCCATTGCCGCGGAAATGGCCGAAGCCCCCTTTCAGAGTGATCACTATCACGCACTCTTTGCCACGGGCATGGTCCTGTTCGTTTTCACCCTGTTCTTCAACATGATCGCCGAACACATCGCGCACAAGCACAAACAGACCGGCGCGGCAACGCTTTAAATGGTGCGGAAGAAAGCATGAATCAATCGACACAGCGCAATATGATCCAGGCCGGCATTTTCTCCCTGCTGCGGCTTTCAGTGTTCATCAACGGGCTGGCATTGGCCATCATCGTCTATTTTCTGGTCATCAACGGCGCCCATGTGATCACCTGGGAGTTTCTGTCCCAAAGGCCCTTTGGCTCCATGACCCAGGGCGGGATCATGCCCTGTATCGTCGGGACCATCCTTTTGAGCTTCGGGGCCATGGTCATAGCCTTTCCCCTGGGGGTCTGCTCGGCCATCTACCTCTTTGAATACGCCCGGCCCGGCAGGCTGCTCCGGTTCATCCGCTTCGCCATCAACAACCTGGCCGGGGTCCCGTCGGTGGTCTTCGGACTCTTCGGGCTCGCCTTTTTCGTTACCTGGATGGGATTCGGGGTGAGCATCCTTTCAGGCATCCTGACCCTGGGGTTCCTGGTTCTCCCGGTAATCATCGGGACTGCGGAAGAGGCCCTGCGCTCGGTACCCCAGACCTACAGAGAGGCCTCTCTCGGACTGGGCGCTACCAAGTGGCAGACCATCCGACACGTCGTTCTCCCGGCAGCCCTTCCGGGGATGCTGACCGGATCGATCCTGGGGCTGAGCCGGGCTGCGGGTGAGACAGCCGCGATCATGTTCACGGCTGCGGTCTATTTTTCCCCCAAGATGCCCACGTCCATTTTTCACGATGTCATGGCCCTCCCGTATCACGTCTATGTCCTGGCAACCGCGGGCACGGCCATCGACAAGACCCGACCCCTCCAGTATGGAACATCCCTTGTCCTGATCATCCTTGTTTTCGGGATGAACCTCATTGCCATCTGGTACAGGGCCAGGATCCAGAAAAAGGCCAGGTAACACCGTTCCCAACCGAAACCGGAATCTCTTGTCATGCGTATACTGATCGTCGAGGACGAACCCGATATCCTGAACCTGCTCGCATTCAATCTGGAAAACTCCGGATTCGAGACGACCAAGGCCATGGACGGCTACGAAGCCCTTGAAAAAGTCCGCAAGGACGCCCCCGACCTGATCCTTCTCGATCTGATGCTCCCGAAACTGAACGGATTCGAGGTCTGCCGGAAGATTCGGGAACATCCCGGTCTCAAACACATTCCCATCATCATGCTCACGGCCAAGGGGGAGGAAGGAGATACCATCACCGGGCTGGAACTGGGAGCCGACGACTATGTGACCAAGCCCTTCAGCCCCAAGGAATTGACCCTGCGAATCAAGGCGATCCTCAGGAGGATCAAACCGGCCCCCAAAGAAATGACCGAATGGAAGAGCAAGGGGCTCTACGTCAATTTCGAGACCTATGAATTCCGGATCGATGGTGAGGCAGAAGAGCTCACGGCCACGGAATTCAAACTGATCAGGGAACTCATTCTCAATCAGGGTCGACCCCTGACCAGAGAACACCTCCTTTCCAGGGTCTGGGGGTATGAATTCGACGGATACGCCCGGACAGTGGACACGCACATTCGACGGTTGCGCAAGAAGATGGGAGCCCACTCCCATCTTCTGGAAACCGTCCGCGGTATTGGCTACAGGATGAAATAATGCATTGTTCTGTGTTTTTCCTACATCACAACCTCATGGCCCGGTCCGTTAGTACCTCACTCGCGAAAGTCTGCCATAAAAAACACGAAAATTTTATAACCGCTTGAACTTAAAACTTAAAACCTAAAACCTAAAACTGCGGCTTGACCGCATTAGGTAGACAGCATGCAAAACTTTTCGTTCAAGACTAAAATTTTATTCGTCTTTGTGGCCATTCTCGTCTGTGCCTTGATCATTCCGTCCCTGATCTACCGACACAAGATGGTCTCGACCATCAGACAGGATGTCATGACAACAGCCGGCAGACAGCTGCAAACGGTTTCCTGGCTCTTGGAAGACACGGATGGTCCCTATTCACCCTCCTCCCTGACCCGCCGGGTCCAAGAGATTGGAGAACATGTCGGGGTCCGAATCACTGTCGTGGACATCAGCGGCCACGTGGTCGCTGACTCCGATGTCGACCGGGATCATATCCTGAGCCTGGACAACCATGCATCGCGCCCGGAAATTGTCGAGGCCCAGACCAAACCGGTGGGCATCAGTGTCCGTTTCAGCAGCACCATCGGTCATGACCTCATCTATATGGCCCAGAAGCAGACCCTTCCCGGAATCGGTCCGGGTATCGTCCGCATTTCCCTGCCCTATTCCGAGATGCAGGAACTTCTCGACGGGATGACCGGACACTTCCTCGGCATCCTGGCCCTGACCATGCTCATTTTTGCCGCCTTGACCTCCCTGTTTGCCAGACAATTGACCCACTCCATCACCCATTTGGTCTCCGTGGCGGTTTCCATTGGAGAGGGCGAATACGCCAAACGGGTTCGGGTGGCTCCGAGCAAGGAATTTACCCCCTTGCTCAAGGCCATCAACCACATGGCTGAAAAAATCCAGACCAATATCGGGATCATCACCTCCCAGAAAAGGGAACTCGAGGCCATCCTAAACGGCATGAAGGAGGGGGTGGTCACCCTGGATGGCGAGGGCAACATTCTTGAATGGAATCAAAGTATGGAGTCCATCTTTCCCGACATCGTGGACAAACGAGGCCATCGCCCCATCGAGGCCATCCGCATTCCCGAACTCGAAACCACCTGCCAGAGCGTCATCCAGGGTGAAGAACAACATCAGAAAACGGTTTCCCTACAGCTCAAAACCAATGACGACAAATACTACGACGTCAACATCGTTCCCACGGGCAAGGAAGACATCAAGGCCATCGTTGTCCTTCACAACATTACCGAAATCAAACGCCTTGAAATGATTCGCAAGGATTTTGTGGCCAATGTGTCCCACGAATTACGGACCCCGCTGACATCCATCAAGGGATATGCCGAGACCTTGATGTCCATGGACGCATGCCGGGGTGAGAATGTTTCGGAATTTTTGAAAATCATCCTCAAACACACCGACGCCATGGCCAAGATTTTAAACGACCTCCTCAATCTGGCCCGGCTGGAAAGCAACGCCGGAACAAGCGAGATTTCGAGCCAGCCGGTCCAGGCAAAAGCGGCTTTGGCCATGGCCAAAAAAAGCATCGCCCATATGATCGAGCCCAAACAGATCACCCTCGAGGAAGACCTTCTCACCGAAGAATGCACAGTCCTGGCCAACCCCGCCCATCTGGAACAGGTTTTCAAGAACCTCCTCGAGAATGCTGTCAAGTACGCTCCCGAACAAACCGGCTCCATCATGGTGCGGATCACGGACAGCGGCGAGGAGTGTCTCTTCGAGGTGGAAGACAACGGTCCCGGCATCCCCGCACAGGACCGGGAACGGATTTTCGAACGGTTCTACCGAGTGGAAAAGGATCGGAACAGCAAGATAGCCGGGACCGGTCTCGGTCTGGCCATCTGCAAGCACATCATTCTCCAGCATGGGGGCAGGATATGGGTGACCAGTCCAACAGACCATGGATCCGGATCACGATTCTCCTTTACCCTCAGGAAAGTCTAGACATTCAGGTGGCTTTGAGCATCATCCAACACTCTCGTGCCACGACCCTCCATCTACCTTCAACATCAAAGGTGAAGTAACGGTATGCAGCCTCTTGTCAAATGCACTTCAGAAAACCTGGACTTTTTTTACGGTGACTTCCACGCCCTCCACGCCATTGATCTCGAATTCTATGAAAACGAGGTCACTGCCCTGATCGGGCCGTCCGGATGCGGCAAGAGCACGTTTTTACGATGCATCAACCGCATGAACGACCTGATCCCCGGAACCCGGGTGAAGGGCAGGATAACCCTGGACGGCGAGGACATCTATGCCAGCAATCTCGATGTAGTCACCTTGAGACGCCGCGTGGGCATGGTTTTCCAGAAACCCAACCCCTTTCCCAAGACCATTTTCGAAAACGTGGCCTATGGACTGCGTGTCAACATGATCAAGGACAGGGAATTCATCGCCGAACGGGTCGAGGAAAGCCTCAAGCTGGCCGCCCTGTTCGAGGAGGTCAAGGACCGCATCCATGAAAGTGCCCTGGGACTCTCGGGTGGTCAGCAACAGCGGCTGTGCATAGCCCGGGCCCTGGCCGTGGAGCCTGAGGTCCTGCTCATGGACGAACCCGCATCGGCTCTCGACCCCATTGCCACACAAAAGATCGAAGAACTCATCCATGAACTCAAACAGCGGTTCACCATCATCATTGTCACCCACAACATGCAGCAGGCGGCTCGGGTATCGGATAGAACCGCATTCTTTTACATGGGCAAACTCATCGAGGTGAACAACACCGGGAAAATATTTACCAAGCCCGATCAAAAACAGACCGAGGAATACATAACCGGTCGTTTCGGCTGATCAAATACCCCTGGATCGACAGCAGCCCCTTTTCGCTCTCATGCTGTTCAGGCCGAAGCGGAAAATCTCTGATCGCGGCTTGATCGCTTACCAGTAATCATATTCTCAACCGTTCAACACACCGAGTAGATCATGAAACCAACGACGCATCTGCATAAAGAACTGGACGTCCTGAAGGCAAAACTTCTCGAAATGGTCGCTCTTGCCGAAAGGGCCGTGCATAACAGCATCACCGCCTATGTGGAACGCGACCAGGATCTCGCCGAAGAGGTCATTGACAAGGACGCCGAGATCAACGCCCTTGACGTGGAAATAGACAAATCCTGTCTCGAACTTCTGGCCCGGGAATGCCCTGTGGCCCAGGATCTCCGCTTTCTGCTCGGGTGCATCCGGATCAGTATCGAGATCGAACGCATAGCCGACGAGGCCGTCAACATTGCCGAACATTCCCTGACACTCAGCAACAGGCCGGCCCTCCCCTTTCAGGGAGAGATCACCTTTATGGCCCGCAAGGCGTCTGAAATGCTTGAACTGGCGGTTCAATCCCTGACCGCCGAAGATCCTGAAGCAGCCATCAGGGTCAGAAATATGGACGACGAGGTCGATGCCCTGCACCACGCAACGATCAAAAAGGTCATCAAGTTGATGATCAGCGACACCCCGGCCATTGAGCGCTCCGTGTATACCATCAATATCGTCAAACGGATCGAGCGGATCGGTGATCTGGCAACCAATGTGGCCGAAAGCGTGGTCTTTATCTTCAAGGGGATCAATATCCGCCACCATACCCGATTCGACGGGTTCGACGAATATTACACGTAGGCTTCCTGTCATCAGCTGAAAAACGGCCCGGGCATACATGATATGCCCGGGCCGTTTGCATTATGTCGGGATCGCGTTGCAGGAATAGGGGAAGTGCGCAGGGCGCAGGGCGCAGAAAAGACAGAGACGGGAAGAAAAGTAAGCACTCTTGTTGAGGACTCGACAGGCAGCACGCAGGCCCCTCCCAAAAAAAGTGAATTTTTTTAGTATGTTACTCAGAAAACTCTGTAACCAGTTGAACTTAAAACCTAAAACCTAAAACTTAAAACTGCGGCTTGGCCGCATCAGGGCTGGACTGCTCCACGGAAACGAATGCTGAACGATACGCAGGGCATTTTCCGAAACCGGACCCAGCCAACCATTTGACATTGTCCAAGGAGCGTAGCAAAAAGTCATCGCGTCACAGCGATGCCCGATGATCCTTCCCCTTCGCCCCATCCCCTGACACGACGCAGGTTGCCCCTCTTTCTCCAAGCCCCTTTTCATACGACAAGGGCTTCTTCGTCCATTTTTTGCAAGGAAGTTTTCATGGCAAGAAACAGCAAGAAAATCGGCCGCAACGATCCCTGTCCCTGCGGGAGCGGCCTCAAATACAAACAGTGCTGCATGAACAAGAAGAACGACTCGGCGGAATCACTGGCCGAGCTCTATCTGCGCAAGCACAAGATCCGGCTCAAATCCCCCAAGGATATCGACGGAATCCGTACCTGCGGCGAACTGGTCATGGCCACCTTTGAGGAGGTCAGGAAGATTCTGGTTCCGGGGACAACCACCGAGGAAATCAATACGGTTGTTCACGAGTTCACGGTCAAACATGGGGCCATCCCGGCTCCCCTGAACTACAATGGATTTCCCAAAAGCGTGTGCACCTCGGTCAACGATGTCGTGTGCCACGGAATCCCCGGCAGCTATGTTCTCAAGGACGGAGACATCCTCGATGTGGATATCACATCCATCCTGAATGGCTATTATGCCGACTGCAATCAGACCTTTTTTATCGGCACCCCCTCTCCCGAGGCCAGGCAGCTTGTGGACATTACCCGGGAATCTTTGAAACGCGGTATGGAAATGGCCCGGCCCGGCAACCATATCGGCGATATCGGCTGGGCCATCCAGACCTATGCCGAAGCCCAGGGATGTTCGGTCGTACGAGAACTTGTGGGCCACGGAGTGGGTTTCTCCTTTCACGAGGCACCTGAGGTTCCCCATTTCGGCAGACAAGGGTACGGGGTCAAGATCGTACCGGGCATGGTCTTCACCATCGAGCCAATGATCAATCAGGGGGCTCGCCACGTGCGCACCCTTGACGACCACTGGACAGTGGTTACAAAGGATGGTTCCCTTTCAGCTCAATTCGAACAAACCTTTGCCATCACGGAAGACGGCTGCGAGAGCCTGACGCCCTTTGACCTCTAGGAACCCCATCATGCGACAGATAGGACGGATTTTTTTTCTGGGAACGCTCATCCTGCTGGTATCAGCCCCGGCGGCTTACGCCTGGGGTGCCGGGGTTCATATGGCCATTGGCAATCACATCCTGAGCCATCTGGGTCTGATCGCTCCAGCTGTTGCCGACATCCTGGCCAAACATCCCCAATCCTTTCTCTACGGGTGCCTGAGCGCAGACATCTTTATCGGCAAGGGCTGCCGGGTGACGCCCACCCACAGCCACAACTGGGCGGTGGGCCGGCGTCTTCTGGAGCTCGCCCCGTCCGACAGGCTCATGGCCTATGCCTATGGCTATCTGAGTCACCTGGCCGCTGATACCGTGGCCCATAACTTCTACGTCCCGAACATGCTCGCCCTGACCCCGGGAAGCGGCAAGTTCAACCATGTATACATCGAAATGCAGGCAGACATGCACGTTGCCTGGAATCCGGCCGAGGCCATTGAGCTTTTCCGACGCAAATACAAAGGTGCCGACAAATCCCTCCTTGCGGCCACGGAAAAGAAACCTTTTTCCTTTTACCTGAAAAAGCAGCTCTTCAGGGGAAGTGTTCTCGCCTCGGGCCAGAAATCCTGGAATGTTTCCCTCGGATTCATGGGACAGATCATTCCCAAAGCAACGGATCCCGCCTATCTGGATCAGATGATTCTTCTGAGCCGAAATATTGTCCGCGACGTCCTGACCAACCCCCAGGGTTCCGTTGCCCTCAATCTCGATCCCGTGGGGACCAGAAATCTCCGCTACGCCCATCTGGCCCGCAAGGGACGCCGGCGAGCCCTCAGACAGGGAAGAGCCCTGCCGGTCTTTCCGATCCCCCTCAAACTCAGGGATCTTGCCCCGGGTAAGCCCTCACAGGAAACCTGGCTTCGGGCCGCCAATGGCAGCTAACGCTTCAACCTCCCCTTCTCGATGAAAAATCCCGTACCCCGCGCCGCAGCCATTCATGACCTTTCCGGATTTGGGCGAACATCCCTTTCGGTGGTCATTCCCATTCTCTCCTCCATGGGCGTACAGCCCTGTTCGTTGCCCACGGCCGTGCTCTCCACCCACACCGGCGGGTTCCAGAACTACCGGTTCATTGACCTGACCGAACAGATGCAGGCCATGATCTCCCATTGGAAGGAACTCGGCATCCATTTCGACGCCGTGTACAGCGGATTTTTGGGGTCCTTTCGACAGATCGACATTGTCCAGGACTTCATCCGGGATTTTTCCCAGGAAAATCAGCTTGTCCTGGTTGACCCGGTACTCGGCGACAACGGCAGACTCTATTCGACCATGGACGCCTCCATGATCCCCAAAATGCGCGGGCTTGTGGAGCATGCCGACGTGATCACTCCCAATTTCACCGAGGCCGCCTTCCTGTTGGACGAACCCGTTGATCCCTCCATCAGCCTCGACAAGCTCAAGATCTGGACCAAACGGTTAGCCGAAAAGGGGCCGAACAAGGTAATCATCACCAGCATTCCCGTGCCCGAGGGCAAAAACGTCTCCTCGGTCCTGGCCTACAATGCCCGGGACGATCGCCTCTGGAAGGTCGATTGCAGTTATATTCCGGCCCATTATCCCGGCACCGGGGACATCTTCGCCAGCGTCATTGTCGGCTCCCTGCTCCAGGGGGACAGCCTGCCCATCGCCCTGGACCGGGCCGTACAATTCGTCTCCCTGGCCATCCGGTCCACCTTTGGCTATGCGTTTCCGGCCCGTGAGGGCGTACTCCTGGAACGGGTCCTCCCCAGCCTGAACGGCCCGGTCATGGCCTCCAGCTATCAGATCCTGGAATAATTCCGTGCATCCCATTCTTCACAAACAGTGCTTCATCTTTGATCTGGACGGCACCGTCTATCTGGGCGCCAATCCCATCCCCGGAACGGTCACCTTCATCCGGGATCACTGGGAGACCCGGGATTTCTTCTTTCTGACCAACAACACCTCAAAAAATCTGCGCACCTACCTGGACAAACTCCAGGGGCTAGGTATTCCCGCGACCATCGATCAGATCCTCTCGCCCCTGATTCCCCTTGTGGATTACCTGCGTACGGAAAAACTGACCAGCGTCTATCCCGTGGGCAACACCGAGTTCCAGGCCTATATCCGGGAGCATCTGCCCGAATCCCGGTTCACGGACGATCCTGCCCGCTGTCAGGCGGTGCTTCTCGGATACGATACCGAACTGACCTACGCCAAGCTGCGCACCTCCTGTCTGTTGCTCCAGGACCCCGGGATCATCTTTCTGGCAACCCATCCGGACAAGGTCTGTCCCTCCCCCGAGGGTCCGCTTCCGGATACCGGCAGCTTCCTCGCTCTGTACGAGGCGGCCACGGGCAGAAAACCCGAGATTATCTTTGGCAAACCCAACACCATTGTCCTTCAAAGGCTTCTGAATGCCTACGCCCCGGACGAGATGATCATGATCGGTGATCGACTGTACACGGACATGGTCCTGGCCCAACATGCCGGGATCGACAGCATCCTCGTCTTGAGCGGCGAATCCTCCCAAAAGGATGTGGACACCTGTCCTGACCAACCCACCTGGGTCCTGCCGGACCTGGGGGAGATCAAATAAAACCTTTCTTTGTGTAAACCGCTCAAGAGACATTCGCATCCAGGTGTCTGAAACAGCATGGATGGTTTGCCCTGCTTGGGCGGTATGACTGTCTCACCGAGCCAGGCAAGCATATGTACCCAGAGAGAACCACCTTTCCAGGTGGCATGTGCGATCAAAAATTGCTATCATTTTCCAACTCGAGCAATAACCCGTTAATCACGATGGAGGAATCTATGGCTGACAGTGCACGCGAACAGAAACGCAAAAAAGTGATCGATGTCCTGAATACGGCCCGGGAAATGGAACTGCACGCCATCTCCCAGTATATGAACCAGCACTACGGGCTGGACGATATGGACTATGGCGAGCTGGCCAAAAACGTCAAACTCGTGGCCATCGACGAGATGCGCCACGCCGAGATGTTTGCCGAACGGATCAAGGAACTGGGTGGAGAACCCGTGGGTTCCTCGAATGAAAAGGTCTCCCGCGGGCAGGAAGTGGGAACCATCTTCTCCCATGACTCCAAGCTGGAAGACGACACCATCGACGCCTATAACCAATTTCTCCAGGTCTGCCGGGAAAACGGCGACAGCATCACGGCCAAGCTCTTCGAGCAGATCATCGAGGAGGAGCAGGACCATCTGAATTATTTCGACGATGTGGGCGACCATATCGAGAATCTCGGTTCCACCTACCTTGCCCGGATCGCCGGAACCTCGGCCAGCACCGGCGGATTCTCCAAGGGATTTATCACCGGAAGCGGGGAAGAATAGCCACCTGCAAGGACTCGCTGCAACTACAATGTGGACAGGCCCCGAAGCTGCACTGCAGATCGCAGATTCCTGTTTGTTGTAAGAGCAGCCGGTCCGCAGATTTCATAATCAAAATGCCCGGATGGCCTCGGCCAGCCGGGCATTTGATATTGAATGCCATATCCCGACAGTATGACGCCGCACCCTGCGGGATCAAAAGATATCGTAACGCCATCAGGCTCAAGGGACGACCCTTTGACCAGTCAAGGAGCGGATATATGGATTGGGTGATTCTCGTGATAGCGGGACTTTTTGAAACAGGATGGGCCATCGGCCTGAAATACACCCACGGATTCACCAGACTATGGCCCTCGGTGTGGACGGTTCTGGCCATGGGTGTCAGTCTCTGGCTCTTGGGGATTGCCATCAGATCGCTGCCCGTGGGCACGGCCTACAGCGTATGGGTCGGGATCGGCGCCATCGGCACGGTGATCCTCGGCATCGTGCTTTTTGGAGAACCCGCCAACAGCGGACGGCTGATCAGCATCGCCCTGATCGTGGCCGGAATCGTCGGGCTCAAACTGGCCGCATAAGGAAACAGACGATGCAACACCCTGACAGAGAAAACGTCTCCCGGCTGGAGGAGCTTCCAAATATCGGCAAGGCCATGGCCGCGGATCTTCGGCTCATCGGCATCGAGCACCCCAAACAGCTGATCGGACAAAATGCGTTCACCATGTATGAGCAGCTCTGCGCCACAACCGGTCAATCGCAGGACCCGTGCGTGATCGACGTGTTCATGGCGGTCGTCCACTTCATGGAGACCGGCGACCCGCTTCCCTGGTGGGCCTTCACCCAAAAACGCAAGATCATGAGCGGGCAGGGGAAATGACTTCAGAAAACGAAAAAATACAAGCCCCTGCAGCCGGATTGAAGTTGACTCCGAATGGGCTTCCCTCGGATCTGCAGAATAAAAAATCCCCGGTCTGGATATCTCCAAACCGGGGATTTTGACAATCCAGGTAGAGCGCGGGCTTTTTGTTTGCCCCCGCCTTCGGGGTCTTGGTCCAACGACCACGGCACGCCGTTTAGTCGAGTCCTGAAAAAAAGTTATCACTTCCCTACGTTTTTCCTGCGCACTGCGCACTGCGCACTGTGTACTGCGTACTGCGCACTTGCCCTGCGCACTCTCCCCTATTTTTCCGGATCGACGAGTCCCTTCACGAACCAGCGTTGCATGAGCAGCACCACAAGCACCGGCGGAAGCATGACGATGAGCGATCCGGCCATGGCCACGTTCCAGAAGGGAAGGTCGTCGGCCTGGGGGATGATGTTCTGCAGACCGATGACCGCAGTCATCATCTTGGGGTTGGTGGTGATCAGAAGGGGCCAGAGATACTGGTTCCAGCCATACACGAACTCGATGACCACCAGGGCGGCGATATTGGTCTTGGACAGAGGGAGCAGGATCTTCCGAAAAAAAGTCATGGCCGAGGCTCCATCCATCTTGGCGGCTTCACAGAGTTCCTCGGGAATGGTCAGAAAAAACTGCCTGAAGAGAAAGGTACAGGTTGCCGAGGCCACCAGGGGAAGAATCAGTCCGGGATAGCTGTCCAAGAGACTCAATTCCAGGCTGATTTCAATGTCATGGGTGGTAAACCAGTGAATCAGCCCGTCCAGATGGAGCAGATTGACCAGGCCCTGGATGGGTCCCAGCAGATTGGCTGCCATTTCATAGGTCGGAAGAATACGGACCTCCACCGGAAGCATCAGGGTACAGAATACCGAAACAAAGGCGATCGAACGCAGCCGGTAATCAAAATACACGATGGAAAAGGCCCCGAACAGGGAGACAATAATTTTGCCGAAGGTGATCCCCGTGGCCATGATAAACGAGTTGGTCAGCTGGGTTCCCAGATCGCCCTTGATCCAGGCCGCCTTCATGTTGGTCAGGAATTGATCCCCGGGGATGAGGGGCATGGGGACCTTGGAGACCTCTTCAATGGGCAGGGTTGCGGCGATGAGCGCGTAAATGATCGGAAAACCGACGATCAGGATGCCCAGAACAAGAAACACGTAGGTCATCGCGTCGAGAAAAGGGGTTTTTTCTACCATGATCTATCCCGTGTATTGAACTTTTTTCTCC
Organism: Desulfoplanes sp. PS50; assembly: GCF_053851535.1. Taxonomy (NCBI): domain Bacteria; kingdom Pseudomonadati; phylum Thermodesulfobacteriota; class Desulfovibrionia; order Desulfovibrionales; family Desulfoplanaceae; genus Desulfoplanes; species Desulfoplanes sp. PS50. Next base: position 32,793 of record NZ_JBSPZA010000017.1, read on the forward strand.
ACATACCTGAACTGGAGAAAGGTGACGACAATGATGATACTCATGAGTACGACGGACTGGGCCGAGGAGGATCCGAGGTTGAGCCCGATGAACCCGTCCTGATAGACCTTGTAGACCAGCGTGTTCGTGGACCCGCCCGGACCGCCCTGGGTCATGGTATGAATAACCCCGAAGGTCTCGAAAAAGGCATAGATGATGTTCATGACCATGAGAAAAAAGAGGGTCGGCGAAAGCAGGGGCAGGACAATGTTCCAGAATCGTCGAAAGGGGCCGGCCCCGTCCATGGCTGCCGCCTCGATGAGGGAGGTGGGGATGGCCTGCATTCCGGCGATGAAAAAGACGAAATTATAGCTGATCTCCTTCCAGGCACTGGCCATGATGACCATGATCATGGCGTCGGAACCATGGAGTACCGGGTTCCAATCCACCCCGAAGGTCTTTTTGATGCCCAGGGCGACCACTCCATACGAGGGATGGAGCAGAAAGAGCCACAAGATTCCGGAGATCGCCGGGGCCACGGCATAGGGCCAGATAAGCATGGTCCTGATGACCGCCTTGGCCTTGAAGGCCCGGTTGGCCAGGGTGGCGATGAAAAGCCCCAGGGAGATGGATGTCACGGCCGTGGCCAATGAAAAAACCGCGGTGATTCCGACGGATCTGAGATACAGAGGATCGGTAAACAGAGCGATGAAGTTGTCGAACCAGACAAAGGTAACATGCAGGCCAAAAGGATCGCTCAGAAGCATGGAGTTGATCAGCCCGTTTAAAGCCGGCCAGTAAAAAAAGGTCAGGGTGACCAGCAATTGGGGGAGGATCAACAGATACGGCAAATATTTGTTGGAAAAGATGGATCGTTTGATCATGGCAGACTCATGGTCGTAATGCGGAAAAAGATATACCGCCCCGTGCTATCCGGGGCGGTATGCTATGGATATTCATGAACAACCGGTTTTACTTGTAGATCTTTTCAAAGGAGCGCAGTTCCTTGTTCCCCCGGGCCACGGCATCATCCAAAGCCTGCTGGGGAGTCTTGGAATCGTTCCAGACCTTTTCAAGTTCTTCGTTGATGATGTTTCTGATCTGGACAAAGTAACCCAGCCGCAGGCCACGGGAATTCTTGGTCGGGATGGCCCGGTTGAGCTGCTTGACGCCAACTTCCTGGTAGGGCTGCTCATCGTAGTAGCCCTGCTTCTTGAGTTTTTCGTAGGCCGTCAGGGTGATGGGGAAGTACCCGGTCTCTTTGTGCCAGTAGATCTGCTGGTCAGGCTGGGCCAAGAAGGCCAGGAAGGCTGCCACGCCCTTGTATTCTTCAGGTGAGTGACCGGCCAGGACCCAGTTGGAGGCACCACCGATGATTGAGTTCTGGGGCTTTTCCATCCAGGATTCAACAGGAAGAGGGGCCACGTCCCACTTGAAATCCTTGACCGCCTGCTGCAGCTTGGCGATCCCGCTGATGGAATCGATGTACACGGCTGCATTCTGGGCGATGAATTCGGCCTTGGGGCCTTGGTACTTCTGACCACCGTAGAGGAACCGATTGTCCTTCATCCAATTCTTGAGCCGGGTGACATGACCGAGAACCTGGGGAGAATTGAATTCCAGAACACAATCCAGTCCTTCATAGCCATTGGCCCTGGAGGCAAAGGGAATATTGTGCATGGCGCAATAGTTTTCGATCTGGGTCCAGGACTGCCAGGCAGCAACAAGACCGGCAGGGGCGATCTTTTTGTCGATCATGGTCTTGAGCATGGTACCGAGCTCATCCCAGCTCAAGGGTTCGGATTTGGAAGGCAGAGGAATACCGGCCTTCTTGAACATGTCCGCGTTGTAATACATGACGGCGGTGGAAGAGTTGAACGGCATGGACATGAGCTTGCCGTCCTGGTTCATGTAATAGGAGAGTACGGCCTGGAGGTAGTCGTCCCAATTGATGGTGTATCCGGCCTCTTCCATGAGCTGATACACGGGATAGATGGCACCGGAGAGCATCATGGTCTGGGTGCCGACCTCGAAACTCTGGAGAATGTGCGGATGTTTGTGGGCCCTGATGGCTGCGATGCCCGCATTGAGGACCTCGTCGTAGTTTCCCTTGTTGGTCCCGATGACCACATACGTGTCCTGGGATTTGTTGAAATCATCGATCAATTTCTGACAGACCTCACCTCGGGCGCTGCGCATGGCGTGCCACCAATTGATTTCGATTTTCTCGGCCATGACACTGGTTCCGAGAAAAAGCATGAGTCCGGCCAAAATCCCCGCAACAACGTGTTTACCGCGCATCGTTTCTACCTCCATTATAAGGTATCGGATTGGTTGAATACAAATCGTAGCGAGAGTAAGGTGCCAACAATTTTTGGTCAAGACACTTTTTCATTGAGAGACCTTGAATTTAATAGATAACATTTTGTTTTTCATGATATTATTCACGACAACTTCTATTCTTGTCGTTTCTCAATCCTTGCACTATGAACCCCGTGGTACAATGCGTGGTTTAAACAACCTCGCACAGGAAATCCAATGTGCCTTCCCACAAGGGATTGCATTCTTAACACATCGCAATAATGGACTAAACATATGTTACGTAATGAGTATCAGATCGCTGTTATCGGCGGCGGCATCAACGGGGCCGGGATAGCCCGAGAGGCAGCCTCTCGGGGTTATTCCACCCTTTTGGTGGAAAAAAAGGATTTCGGACACGCCACTTCCGGACAGAGTTCCAAACTGGTTCACGGGGGAATCCGATACCTTGAAAATTACGACTTCAAACTTGTCCGTGAGGCCCTCAAGGAACGGCGGGTTCTCCTGGAAACGGCTCCCCACCTGGTCCACCCGTTGCGCTTCAACATCCCTGTGTACAAGGATGACAAGCGCCCTGCCTGGATGGTTCAGGCAGGCTGCAAGCTCTACGATATATTTGCAGGGCGTAAAAACCTCGCACCCTCCAGCCGCTTGTCCACCCACGAGATGAAGGGACTCTCCATGCTCCGCCAGGAGAATCTTTCGGCGGTGCTCCAGTATTCCGACGCCCAGACCGACGACTCCCGCTTGTGTCTGGCCACGGCTTTGACCGCAGAAATCTATGGGGCAGATGTGCATAATTACATGACAGCCCGGGATGTTCGGGCAAAGTGCACCCACTACGAACTCGAGCTCCAGGACGGTCGATCCGGCAAAGAACATCTGGTCAGGTGCAGATACCTGGTCAATGCTGCCGGACCGTGGGTTCCGGGACTGGACAAGGAACTCTCCCCCCAGGCAGGACATCCCGATCTCAGATATGTCCGGGGTATCCATTTCGTGGTCCCGAAGATGTTCGATCAAACCGGCTTTTTGGTCATGCCGGCAGACGGCCGGATCGTCTTTGTTCTTCCCTGGAAGGACGACTATACCCTGATCGGAACCACGGAATCCGAGTTTTCCGGAGATGAATTCGACACCATCCCGCCCAGTGACGAAGAGATCGGCTATCTGATCGATGTGACCAACCAGTATTTCCCCTCGAGCAGACTGACTCTGGACGATGTTCTGCACATCTATTCCGGTGTCCGCAGCCTGGTCTCCCACGGGGAATCAAATATGACCACCATGTCCCGGGAATATTCCATTGTCGACGACCACCAGTCTCTGGGTTCCGGCTATCTGGGCGTGTTCGGGGGTAAGCTGACCACCTATCGCTCTTTGGGGGAAAAGGTCGTTGACCGGATCGCCGGAGATCTGGTCCCGGCAGCACCGCGCAACCACCACACGGACCGGGACCCGATTTTCGGGGCGGGCACGGTTCCCGAGGGATTGGCCCACGCATGGACCAAACGGCTTCAGGACCGGGGGGTGAATCTGGAACATATCATACAATGGGAAAAACGCCATGGCACGCAATGGCTCGAGGTGGCCAGATACGTGCTCGAGGAAAAAGGCTTCGAACGGGAGATCCTGCCCGGCCTGTGCCGGGGTGAACTGGCCTACATGAAGGATGTTGAAAAGGCGGTCTCCCTGAACGATATCATTGTCCGGAGGACCAAACTCGTTTACAAGGCCACGCAGACGGAAAAGAACATCCTGCAGAGCGAACTGGAAAAACTATAGCTGATACGCCGGACACATCCCGGATACGGCCGAACCATTTTACCGAGCCCTATCCGGGATGCACGCCCTTCAGGGAACCGGCAGGGAGAGAGAACAATGGCAGAAGTCGTCATTTCCGACGTATACAAGATGTACGGCAAGGTGGAAGCGATCCACGGGATCAATCTGGAGATCAAGGACAAGGAGTTCATCGTTTTTGTCGGCCCTTCAGGATGCGGCAAATCGACCACTCTGCGGATGATCGCCGGGCTGGAGACCATATCCTCGGGAACCATGCGCATCGGCGACCGGATCATCAACGATCTGGCCCCCAAGGACCGCAGCGTGGCCATGGTCTTCCAGAATTATGCCCTGTATCCGCATATGAACGTGTACGACAACATGTCCTTTGGTCTCAAACTCAAGAAGCATCCCAAGGAAGTCATTCAAAGTCGGGTTCAGGAAGCTGCGGAAATCCTCGGACTGACCGAACTGCTCAAGCGAAAACCCTTTGAGCTTTCCGGCGGCCAGCGCCAGCGCGTGGCCATGGGCAGGGCCATTGTCCGCAAACCCGCAGTCTTCTTGTTCGACGAACCCCTTTCCAATCTTGACGCCAAACTGCGCACGCAGATGCGGGCGGAAATCAAACGACTGCATCAGAAAGTCCAGTCCACCATCGTCTATGTAACCCACGACCAGGTCGAGGCCATGACCCTGGCCGACCGGATCGTGGTCATGCGGGATGGGTACATTGAACAGGTCGGCAGCCCGGTGGATTTATTTCAGAACCCGAGTAATACCTTTGTAGCCGGATTCATCGGCAACCCACCCATGAATCTTGTACATTGTGCCCTGAAAGGCGACGGAAAAACCATTTCCTGTCAGGAAAAATTCTCCCTCCCCGTACCCGAATCCAAGGCGGAATCCCTGCACGCCAACGGTCATGGGGGCAAGGAGGTCATCCTGGGCATCCGACCGGAAAACCTGAGCGTGAACACCGGCAACCATGATCACCTGCCCGATGCCTGCAAGGTGAACGCCCTGGTCGATTTCGTGGAACCCCTAGGAAGCGAAACCTATCTGCATGTCAAGATCGAGGACATCGCCTTTCTGGCCCGAACCAAGGGAACGACCTCCATCACCGAAGGGGATACCGTCCCTCTGGTTTTCGACCTCGAACGGATGCACCTTTTTGATGGTACATCAAAGCAGCGCCTCGCATAAACCCTCCCCGATCCGGCCCCGCATCCCTTTTCCCGGGATGCGGGGCCGGTCTTTTCCAGCCGCCGTTCCCAACCTCTTGCAGATCCGCAGGGCCCCCGACAGGGACCTCCTGCCCGATCCATGTGCCCCGTTGAGCCGTACCTTGCCCATCTTCCCTGTGAATGACCCAGACCTTGACCGATTTGCAATGGTTTACAGCTCTATCTCTCCGTACCCACTGACGTGTTCGTTGACAGGTCCCGTCATTTGAGTATGTCATTTGACACATAAAAAATGACGGCAATCTCTGATGAATGCGACAAGAACCGACGACCCCCCTGTCGCACAAACCCTCTGCGTATGGATTTTCCGTGCGAACGAACATGACGTGTTCGGATCCGGACGCCTGCCCCCGATCGTTCGGGCTCATCGGATTGCCCGTCCAGGCCCATGCTCACCATCCACCATGGAGAATCGCCCATGAACTCCTTCAACTCCCTGTCCCAGGACCCGATCGAGTCCGAAACGAACGAGTCTTCCCGCGCGAAGAAACCCAAATCCGCCCCCCAAAGCGATCGACCAGTCCCGATCCCGGAAGAGACCATCCTCTATCCCCTGCCCCAGGAAATACAGACCATTGCCACGGAAAAGGCCGACGGTCACACCATCGTCCACGACATGACCCGCATCGAACCGGGAAAAAGCAAGGGACCGGCCTTTCACATGGGTGGACACTTCGCCGTGGGCGATCTCTGCCGGCTGCAACAGATGGGACGCAATCAGGTCTATGTGAGCGAAAAAGAGATCAGCGACAACTGGGTCCATGAAAACGATTGCGCCCGGGCCTTTGCCGGGGCCATGGCCGGGACCGGAGTTGTGGCCGACGGCATGCCGAGCGAGGGCAAGGTCACTCTGCGGGCTGCCCATGACGGCCTCTTGCGCGTCTGGGGAGAGAGGCTCTACGCCTTCAACTCCTGTCCCGGTGTCATGGCGGCCAGCCGCAGGGGATGGACACGGGTCAAAAAAAATGACGAAATCGCGGGAACGCGGGCCATCCCCCTGTATCTGGAACGCCAGCTCTTCGACCAGGCCTGCCGGGCCCTGGACGTTGGTCCGGTCTTTGAGGTTCTGCCTCTGCGCAAGGCCCAGACCGGGGTGCTCATCACCGGGGACGAGGTCTTTTACGGCACCATCGAGGATCGATTCGAGGAAATCATCCGCTCGAAACTCGCTGAACTGGATTGCGTCCTCCACAAAACCATTTTTGTTCCGGACAAGCGAGAGGCTATCCGTGACGGTGCCCTGACCCTGCTGGACGAAGGATGCGATTTGATCATCACCACGGCGGGTCTTTCCGTTGATCCGGGAGACGTGACCCGGCACGGTCTGGTGGATGCGGGTGCCAGGGATCTGGTATACGGTATGCCCATTCTGCCGGGGGCCATGACCCTGATCGGCAAGATCGGCCCGGCGCAGCTTTTGGGGGTCCCCGCCTGTGCGCTCTTCTTCAAGAGGACCAGCCTGGACCGTCTCCTGCCCAGACTGCTCACCTCGGTGGAAATCACCAGAGACGATCTGGCCCGCATGGGCGAAGGCGGTCTCTGTCTCAATTGTCCCACCTGTCATTTTCCCGATTGTCCGTTCGGAGGATGATTATCCTGGAAAGACAAAAAGATCCGGCACCGGTGGTCTGAACGGTTTTCCCGCCCGGCAAACCAGCCATGAAAACATCAGCCCTGTTCCGGACGGCCCGGTGCTGGACCTTTTTGTCTTCAGACCGTAAGGATCTTGCTATGACAACGACTCTCAACAGCCAGACCATGGCTTTGCATATTCCTCGATCCTTTCCTTCCTCCATGTCCCCTCAAGGCATCGTGTTCACCGATCTGGACGGGACCCTGTTCCGCTCGGACCGAACCCTTTCTGCGCACAGCAGGGGAGTTCTTGGGGAACTGCCCGCCCAGGGGATCGTCAGGGTCGTTGCCACAGGCCGGTCCCTTGCCTCCTTTCTCGAGGTCGCCGGGGACAACTTTCCTGCGGACTATGTCATCTTTTCCACGGGAGCGGGTGTGGTATCCTTGAACAACCTGGAGATTCTCAAAACGGCCGCCCTGGAACGGACAGCGATCTCGCAAACGCTGGATGTCCTTCGCCGGGCGGAACTCGACTTCATGCTCCACCATCCCATTCCGGAGAATCACCGCTTTGCCTACGAGTCCAGAGGGGAGCACAATCCCGACTTCACGACCCGGATCGAGGCCCTCGGAACATGGGGAAATCCCTTTGCAGCCGACGAAATCTGGGAACGTGCCAGTCAGTTCGTGGCCATCACCCCGCCATGGCGGGGACTCGAGCCGTTACACGCTGTGCGCGCCGCCCTTCCCGAACTGAGCGTCATCCGGGCAACCTCTCCCTTTGATCATCAGTCCACCTGGATAGAGATATTCCCGGCCCACGTCTCCAAGTCCCATGCCGCCCGATGGCTCTGTGCCTTTCTCGGTATCTCCCTTGAACAAACCATGGCCGTTGGAAACGATTACAATGACCTGGATCTCTTGGAGATGAGCCCACATCCCTTTGTGGTCGCCAACGCCCCCGAGGACCTTGTGAAGAGATTTCCCTCGGTCCCGGACAACGACCATGATGGCGCGGCCCTGGCCATAACCGCCTGGAGTGACCGGGGCGCGACTGACCTGAACCTCTGAAGCCCTGAAGCCACTTTTTCTAACCATCCGGCTTCCGTCTGAAAACAGCTGGAGACCCTGCACATGCCCAAACCCGACACGCATCCTTTGACCCATCTCCTGGCGGCCTGCCGCTATTCCTGGAAAGGCCTGAAGGCGGCCGTGCGCCACGAACATGCCTTCAGGCAGGAACTGGTCGTTGCCCTTCTAGTCATCCCTCTGGGCCTGTATCTGGGCGATGGAGGGGTTGAAAAACTCCTTCTGGCCGGTTCCTGGGTCCTGGTCATGATCGTCGAGCTTCTCAATTCAGCCGTCGAGGCGGTTGTGGACCTGGTCAGTCCCGACTATACGCCGCTGGCCGGACGGGCCAAGGATCTGGGATCAGCGGCCGTCTTTCTCGCCCTTGTCCTTGTCGCCTTCGTCTGGATCATGATCCTGATTCACTAGGGAATCTTTCCCTGCCGCTTCCCCGGCGGGTCGCCGCATGAGGACATCCCGTCAGAACCGATCTGCACGCATGGTTGGCTCACCCCGTTTCGGACGGATTGACTGTCTGACCGAGCCAGGCATCGTTCATCAAGCCGTTGTCTGATATTTTTTTAGAATTTCAACATGTTATTAAACAACGGTTTGATGGTACGAGGCCGGCGAAGGAGTTACAAGCCGCCCGAAACGGGGTGAGCCAACCATGTGATTTCAAACGCGCCCACCCCTCCGCATTGACATCCCTGGCCGCCCCGCTTATTTTTTTTGTTTCCGTTGCCGGGAATCATCTTCTGCCTGTTCCCCTTCTCCATGATCCCATCGACCCTTAAGGAGCTTCCATGCCCTGCCGCGAGATCACCTATACCGACGCATCCGATTGGCCGGCCATCCACGAATGGCTTGCGGGCCGCAAGGGACCCAAACAATCCGTAGAAAAACCGGTCCTCGACATCCTCGAGGCGATCAGGACCCGCGGTGACATGGCCCTGGCCGAATATACATCCCGGTTCGACTGTCCCGATTTCACCCCGTCAGCCATCGCACTCACTCGTCAGGAGATGGCAGACGGATGCGCCCAGGTGGCTGAACACGACCGGGCCATCATCCAGGAGGCAGCGGACAATATCCGCTCTTTTCACGAGAACCAGAAACAGAAGTCATGGATGGTCACCCAGGAAAACGGAACCATTCTCGGGCAGATGGTTTCTGCCGTGGATCGTGCCGGACTCTATGTCCCCGGAGGTCAGGGCGGAGAAACCCCCCTCATCTCCAGCCTGCTCATGAACGCCATTCCCGCGCAGGTGGCAGGAGTCAAAGAGATCGTGGTCGTTTCACCGCCGCGCAAGGACGGTTCTTTGAACCCGTCCCTCCTGGCAGCTGCCGACATTCTGGGGATCACCGCCGTCTTCCGCGCCGGGAGCGCCTGGGCCATAGCCGCCCTGGCCTATGGAACCGAGACCATTCCTCCCGTGGATGTGATTGCCGGACCGGGCAACATCTTCGTGACCACGGCCAAACGGATCCTGGTTGGCGAGGTGGGCATCGACATGATCGCCGGGCCGAGCGAGATCGCTATCCTGGCCGATACAACCGCCAATCCGGAATGGCTGGCAGCCGATCTGCTCTCCCAGGCGGAACACGATCCCCTGGCCTCGGCCCTGCTCATCTCCACGGACAGAACGGTTCTGGAAAAAACCAGAGAGGCCTTGTCCCGTCAGGTAATCCAGCTGCCGCGTCACGAGATCGCAGCCGCCTGCCTGAAGGAATGGAGCGGGTGCATCCAGGTTCCGGACATGGACACGGGCCTGGATCTGGTCAACAAAATCGCCCCGGAACATTTCGAGCTCTGCGTCAGCGATCCCTGGTCACTGATCGGCAAGGTCCGCAATGCAGGTGCAGTATTCATGGGTCATCACACCCCGGAGCCTGTTGGCGACTATTTTGCCGGGCCCAACCATGTACTGCCCACCCTGTCCACGGCACGTTTCTCCTCGGCCCTTTCCGTGGAAACCTTTTGCAAAAAAACGAGTATCATCGCTGCCAGCGACAGCTATATCCGGGAACACGGCGAAAAAATCGCCCGCCTCGCCCGCATGGAACAGCTCGAAGCCCATGCGAGGAGTATGGAACGAAGAATGAAAAAAAACGAATAAAAGAACGGAGACGGGAGGCAGGAGACGGGAGAACGAGATTGGAAGCCGGAGGTTTGAGGTCGGAGGTCCGTGACAACAACCCCGCCATTACGGAATTGATCAGGGATGACAGCAAAGGACAAAAATGCTGCACGAAAACTGACACCATTTTCTCAAGACCCGACACATTTCCAACCATCCCTTACCCGCTATCCATCATCCTGCCTTTCCCTGCAACGTAAAACCTAAAACTTAAAACCTCTTCCCCCCGAGGTCCCCATGCAGATCGTTACCCAGACCCACATCAAGGAATATCCCCTGATCTCCCGCGGCAAGGTGCGGGATATCTATGAAATCGACGACGCCACCCTGCTCATCGTGACCACCGACCGCATGAGCGCCTTTGACGTGATCATGAAGGAACCTATCCCCTTCAAGGGGGTTATCCTCAACCAGATCACCATCTTCTGGATGGAAAAATTCAAAAAGATCATTGCCAATCACATCCTGGCAACCGAGGTGAAGGACTTTCCCGCCCCTCTGGCAGCCTATGCCGACCAGCTCGAAGGACGGGCCGTACTGGTCAAAAAGGCCAAACCCCTGCCCATTGAATGCATTGTCCGCGGCTACATCACCGGCTCGGGATGGAAGGATTATCTGCAATCCGGCAAGGTCTGCGGATACGAACTTCCAGCTGATCTTAAAGAATCCCAGCAGCTTCCCTCGCCCTTGTTCACTCCGTCGACCAAAGCTGAGCTTGGCGAACACGATGAAAACATCAACATGGGCAAGGCCAGGGAACTGGCCGGTGAAGGATTGGTCAAAAAAGTCGAGGAGGTTGCCTTGTCCATCTACGAACAGGCATCATCCTATGCCCGCGAGCGGGACATCATCATTGCGGACACCAAGTTCGAATTCGGTCTGCAGGGCAAGGAATTGTTGCTCATCGACGAGGTTCTGACCCCCGACTCCTCCCGGTTCTGGCCGGTTCAGGGGTATGAACCCGGCAAGGGACAGCCCAGTTTCGACAAGCAGTATCTCAGGGATTGGCTCTCTGGAACCGGATGGGACAAGACACCTCCGCCGCCGACACTGCCGGATGATGTTATCGCCAGAACCCGGGAGAAATATCTTGAAGCCTTCCGTCTGCTGACTGGACAAGATCTTGACCTTACGAACTAAGCGTGTTGAAACTTGTTTTTAACGTACCAGCCTCCAACCCGACGGAACCACGCAATCCGGGGATGACACACCTTCCCCGGGTTTTCTCGGCACCAAGGACTGAGCACGCACTCAACCCACCATTCGAATTCACGAGGAATGACTATGCTTTTACAAGGAAAAAAAGCCCTTATCTTTGGAATCGCCAATGAGCGAAGCATTGCCTACGGAATAGCATCCCAGCTGAAAGAGCAGGGGGCCAAGCTGGCCTTCAGCTATGCAGGAGAAGCCATCAAAAAACGCATTGATCCCATAGCCGAGGAACTCGGTGCGGAATTCATGGTCCAATGCGATGTGACCAGCGACGAGGACGTTGTCCAATGCGCTGAAACCGTCAAAGAAAACTGGGACGAGATCGACATCCTGGTCCACTCGGTGGCCTTTGCCAATCGGGACGACCTCAAGGGCAGATTCATCGACACATCCAGAGAAGGCTTTCTCCTGGCCCTGAACATCTCCTCCTATTCCCTGGTCAGCATGTGCAAGGCCTTTGAGCCAATGATGAAGCCCGGCAGTTCGGTCATGGCCATGACGTACTATGGCTCGGAAAAGGTCATCACCAACTACAACGTCATGGGTGTGGCCAAGGCATCTCTTGAGGCCTGTGTCCGCTACCTGGCTGCGGATCTTGGAGAAAAGGGTATCCGGATCAACGGGTTGAGCGCCGGTCCTATCAAAACGCTTGCCTCCTCCGGGATTTCGGGATTCAAGACCATTCTGCACACGATTGAGGAGCGGGCTCCCCTGCACCGCAACGTAACGCAGGAAGACGTCGGCAAGGCGGCCCTCTATCTGGCCTCGGACCTTTCTACCGGGACCACGGGCGAGATCATCCACGTGGATTCAGGCTACAACATCATGGGAATATAAAAAAAAGTGCGCAGGGCACAGGGCGCAGTGCGCAGGACAAACCCGGTTTTTTTGGGTATTGAAATGACGTATCCCCGGGGGAACGGGTGTGTCGCCCGTGCTCCCGGGATCTTTATTCCATGTCTCCGACCACGAGGCTGATTGAAAACTCCCTTTTTGAATCGGGCCTTGGCTCAGTACACCCTGTCATGCTGATGCGAAAAACGGGAGAAAAAAATTCATTTCTCCCGTTTTTTCCCTTGCCAAGCAACCCGGTTTTGGATAGTTCCTCATTTCCGTTGCGGAGAGGTGGCCGAGTCTGGCTGAAGGCGCACGCCTGGAAAGTGTGTGTACCCTAACCGGGTACCGGAGGTTCGAATCCTCTCCTCTCCGCCATTTTTTTTCGATGTTTCCCATCCTCATCGAATCCCCAGACACAGAGTGAAGCCGGGCGGCAGGGGTGCTGCCAACCCCGTCAGGCCCGAGAGGGAGCAGCGGTAACAGTTACTTCTGGGTGCCCGGCTTCTCTAACAGGGGCGTCTTCATTGACGTCCCTGTTCGTGTATGGAGCGATTTTTCTTGACGTCCTCTGATTCCTCCTTATCTGCTATTTCTGTTGTATTCCGTTTGCTGCAACCTCTCCTCCGGCATGTTGAAAATTCGCAGGATTTGGGACTGCCGCACCGTGGATACTGCCGAACAGATACGACGTCATCTCTACCACATCTTCTATCATATATCCCCTGCCCTTTATCATACACAAGGAGTTATCATGCGTCTCAAACATCTTCTCATCCTGTTGCCAATTCTGATTGCCACCCTGGTCATAATGGCCATGGTACAGACGGCCGAGGCCAAACGATTTGGCGGAGGCAGATCCTTTGGCGGCAGATCCTCCTATTCCAACAACTATTCCAGATCCACCCCCTCCAAGAGTACCCAGGCCGGCCGGACCGGGCAGACACCTCGCCGGAGTCCGATGGGCGGCATGTTCGGCGGGGTTCTCGGCGGCATGCTCATGGGCGGCCTGCTCGGCTCCATGCTCGGCGGCGGCCATTTCATGGGTCCCAACTTCCTGGACATACTGCTTATCGGGGGAGGCATCTTCCTTTTGATGCGCTTTCTTCGCAGACGCCGGGAGGCCGCAGCAACGCAGGGGGGTCTCTCTGCCGACGGAACGCCCTATACCATGCACCGTTCGGATCACCGCGCGGCATGGGACAACCTGCAGACAGGAAGCGGTGCTGCCACAGGCGCCTCCCAAGCACCGACCGTCCCTCCGGGTTTTGACCAGGACGATTTCATGAAAGGGGCCAAGGCCGTGTACCAGCGTCTTCAAAACTCCTGGGACAAAAGGGATCTGAACGACATCCGCACCTTTACCTCCCCGGAAGTCTACAGCTTCATTGAAGAGCAGTACAAAAACGATCCCACTCCGAGCACCACAGAGATCCTGCTCATCAACGGGGAACTCCTTGAGGTGAAAACCACGGGCAATCAGACCGTGGCCACGGTCTATTTCGACGTGCTCATGCGCGAGGATTCTTCCAGTCAGGACACTGAACAGGTTCGCGAGGTCTGGCATTTCAGCAAATATGAAAACCAATCCGGAGACAATTGGGTCCTGGAAGGCATCCAGCAGCTCGAGAAATAAGATGGCTGAACTCACGTGCATCTTCTGCGGCGGCCCCGCCGAGATCCAGGGGACCTGAGCCAAGGGCCGCGTTGTGTGCAGGTCCTGCCACATGGATGTTCCCCTGGCGATGTACAGGGACGAAATCGAGGCTTACAAAGAGGCTATGTGCTGCGAATTCGCGTCCCAGTCTGAGGAGGACAACGAAACGGACTCACATTGAGACGCTCTCGTGGTCGAAAAAAACAACAAAAAGGCCTGCAATATTAATATTGCAGGCCTTTTTGCGTGGGTTACCTCTCTTCTGGCGTCTTTACCGCCTCTGCGCGGAAAAAAGGAAACATCTTCCGCTGGACCACCAGGTCGCAGAGTCTATCTCTCCTCCACCTTGCCGGCCAGCTCACTGATTTTTCTCAGACACTGCCCCCGTTCCTGGGCCAGGCGCTGCCATTTTTTCTTTTCCTTCTTGATGGATTCAACGGTCTGCAGGAGGTCCTGAATGGTGTGCGCGGGATAGCCGTACTTGGCATACTTTCCTTTACGCAATTCTTCATCGTTGCGCTGTCTGAGGGCACTGAGTTGGCTGGCGTTCAGGATCATGGAGACGGACTACCTCATGCTCATTGATGACGACCGGTTAGACACTGCCACCTAGCAGAAAAAACAAGGATTGGAAAATCCCGATCACAAAGCCCAGAACCGCACCAACCAGTTCAATGAACTTGAATTCCCTGCTCATGATGGAGAAAAGCAGCAGTTCGAGCTGGTCCATGGAAAATCCCTCGATCTTTTCCCTGACCAAGCGGGCCACATCGAAACGATCCTCCACCTCCCGGGCTCCTTGTTCCAAAAATCCGGGAACGACTTCCTCCAGCTGGTTGTCCAGCATGCCCAGGACCTTCTCCATGGTCTGATCGTTTAACAACATCCCGACCATGGGATGGAGCTTGATTAGTTTCTCCCGGATAAATGTTTCCAGCCCCTGACGGATCATCTCCTTGAACCTTGCGGTAAATTCAGGAGAGACAATCACCTTGGAGACATCTTTTTCCGAAATGAGATTATCCTGGATCATCATGGCCAGGTTGGCGGCAAGAACCTTCTGACGCTTGGGAAAGATCCCCTGGATGGTCAGTGAAAAAATCCTGATCGGTTTTCTGGGGTGAAACAACATCTTCACGGCCAGATAATTGGTCAACCACCCGATAAATGCACAGATAACAGGTGCTGCGACAAACATGATCCAACTCATGGGCTCATCTATCTCCTTTTTTGATCCACGCGATGATTTCCGAAACCCTTCCGGGTATCCGGGAGCGAATCCCTTTCCGCACGAAGTGGATTTTCTTTGCCGATGGACCCGGCAAAGTCAAGACACAGGGTCGCACCGGGCACCAGTTTTCTTGACGCCCCCGGGGATTTGCAATACGCAGTTTCTCTTGTGTTGCGGGCGGTCAGCCTCCCCCAGACATGTGCGCCTCACCGGGAAGACAGCCTGACCCGGCACCCCCCAACTATCACGAACGCATTCCTTTCAGGCCCTTGAACCGCGGCAGGACCGCGGCAAGAGGCTCTTTTTCATTGTATCTAGTCATTATGGAGAACGAGCGTTGAGCAAGAACACCACGACTGCTCCCAACGAAAATCAGGTCCTTCGCCATCGCAAGGAAAAAGCCGCTTTTCTCGAAGAAGCAGGAATACCCCTTTATTCAAACACGTTTTGCAGAACCACCCAGGTTTCCACCATCTTCGACCAGTACGGCGATGTGGAAGATGAGGAGAGTCTGAACCAGGCTGGCGAAGATTTCGCCCTTGCCGGACGCATCGTCAGTCTCCGATCCTTTGGAAAAATCGCTTTTTTCCACCTGGTGGATCGCTCCGGTTCCATTCAGGTCTGCGCCCAAAGAGACGCCCTTGGGGTGGATGACTACAAAATTTTCAAAAAATTCGACATAGGTGATATTGTCGGAGTCCGGGGAAGTATCTTCCGCACCAAAACGGGAGAGCTGACCATCAAGGCCTCCTCCATCACCCTGATCACCAAATCCATGCGCCCCCTTCCGGAAAAATTTCACGGGCTCAAGGATGTGGAAACCCGATACAGACAGCGTTATGTGGATCTGATCGTCAATCCCAGGGCCAAGGACATCTTTTTGAAACGGACCGCCATTGTCCGCTCCTTGCGCAACTTTTTCGACTCCCGCGGTTTTCTGGAGGTCGAGACCCCGATGATGCAGGCAATTCCGGGAGGCGCAACGGCCAAGCCGTTCGAGACCTTTCATAACGCCCTGGACATGAAGCTGTACATGCGCATCGCCCCTGAACTCTATTTGAAGCGCTTGCTGGTCGGTGGGTTTGAGAAGGTCTACGAAATCAACCGGAATTTCCGTAACGAAGGCATCGATACCCAGCACAATCCTGAATTCACCATGATCGAATTCTACTGGGCCTATGCCGATTTCAACGACCTCATGGATCTGACCGAAGAGCTTTTTCAGACCCTGGCCCTGGAGGTCACCGGAGACACGACCGTGGAATACCAGGGAACGCCTATCGAGCTCGGCAAGCCATGGACCCGGATGACCTTTTACGAATCGCTCGAAAAGATCGGCGGGCTCACGCCCCATGAGTACCAGGACTATGACACGGCCAAGAACCTGGTGCGCAAACTGGGGGAAAATGCCCAGATCGGGGAAAAACTCGGCAAGCTGCAGGCCAAATTGTTTGATATTCTCGTGGAACCCAAGTTGATCCAGCCCCATTTCATCTATCACTATCCAACGGATATTTCGCCGCTGGCCCGACGTAACGAGGCAGATCCATCCATCACCGACCGGTACGAACTGTTTATCACGGGGCACGAGATGGCCAATGCCTTTTCCGAATTGAACAACCCCTATGACCAGCGGGATCGCTTTGCCGAACAGGTCAAGGAAAAGGAAGCGGGTGACGACGAGGCCCATCGCATGGACGAGGATTATGTTCGTGCCTTGGAATACGGCATGCCGTCCGCTGCGGGACAGGGAATAGGCATTGATCGCCTGGTCATGCTGCTCACTGATTCCTCATCCATTCGCGAGGTCATCCTGTTCCCATTATTGCGCCCGGAAGCCTCCGGCAAAGAGTAGGATCCATCTGACCACGTCGACCAGAAAAGGAAGATTTTCCTGTCACTCATGCACTTTGAACTTTCCATAGCCCTGCGCTATCTCATCGCCAAAAGACAGCAGGCCTTCATCTCCGTCATTTCCCTCATTTCCATCCTGGGGGTCGGACTCGGTGTGGCGGCATTGATCATTGTCCTCGGGGTGATGACCGGTTTCAGCGAAAACCTCCGAGACAAAATTCTGGGAATCAACGCCCATGTCATTGTCGGAAGCCTGGAAAAGGGCTTTGCCGACTATGACCGTTTGGTGGAAACAACCCGCTCCGTTTCCGGGGTCAAGAGCGCAACCCCTTTTATCTACAGCGAGGTCATTCTCAGCTCGCCAGGCGGAGCCAAAGGTGCCGTGCTGCGGGGAATTGATCCTCAATCTGCAGGTTCCGTCCTGAGTATCGGCGAGGATCTGAAAAAAGGAACCATTCAGGGGCTGGGGACGACCAAAGGCTTTCCCGGGGTCATCGTGGGCAAGGAACTCGCCCAGGGGCTCGGTCTGACCATGGGCAGCCAGGTGAATATCATGTCCCCGGCAGGCAAGAAGACCTCTGCCGGATTCAGTCCCAAGATCATGACCTTTCAGGTCTGCGGCATCTTTGCCACCGAGGTGTTCGAATACGATTCCTCGCTTGCCTATATTTCCATTCCAGCGGCCCAGAAACTTCTCGGGATGAATGAGGATCTGGTCACCGGCATTGAACTCAAGGTGTACGACGTCTACCAAGTACAAAAAATTGGCGATCAGGTTCTTGACGCGCTGGGGGGCTTTCCCCTGTATGTGCGCAACTGGATCGAGATGAACAAGAATCTCTTTTCCGCCCTGCAGCTTGAAAAAACGGCCATGGGAATCATCCTGATCATGATCGTCTTGGTCGGATCCTTCAGTATCGTGACCACCTTGATCATGATGGTCATGGAAAAAACCCGGGATATCGCTGTGCTCATGTCCCTGGGGGCCACCCGGAAACATATCCGGAACATCTTCATCCTTCAGGGAACCATCATCGGGTTTATCGGCACGGTCCTCGGGTATCTCCTCGGAATCGGGATCAGCCTCTTGCTCAAGAAATACCAATTCATCAAACTGCCCGCAGATGTCTATTATCTGGACCATATCCCCATCAGACTCGACTGGCTGGACATGACCCTTATCGGGGTTGCTGCCATGCTTTTGTGTTTTCTGGCCACCATCTATCCGGCACGTCAGGCTGCCCGCATGGAACCCGCCGAGGCGTTGCGCTATGAATGATCTCCTCTACCGGCTTACAGCCGTCGGCAAAACCTGCCAGGGGCCGGCCGAAGAGTTGACCGTGCTGAAGGATATCGACCTGGACATTCAGGCAGGTCAATCATTGGCCATTCTAGGGGCATCGGGCTCGGGAAAAAGTACCCTGTTGCATATCCTGGGAACCTTGGATACGCCCACCAGTGGCGAAATTTTTTTTCAGGGCCGAAATCTGAAAGAGCTTGACGAACAGGACCGGGCCCATACAAGGAACCGGGAAATCGGTTTTGTTTTCCAGTTCCACCATCTCCTTCCCGAGTTCAATACCCTGGAAAACGTGGCCATGCCGGGAATCATTGCGGGTCGACCCAGGAAGCAAACCCTCGATGCCGCCGCCAAGGCCCTGGAACTTGTGGGGCTCGACCATCGGCTCGACCACAAGGTGACCACCCTCTCCGGCGGCGAACGTCAGCGAACGAGCATCGCCCGGGCCCTGGTCATGCAACCGCGGGTCATCCTGGCCGACGAACCGACTGGAAACCTCGACGAAAAAACAGCGGACACCGTTGGATACCTTTTGCTCGAACTCAATAGCACGCTGCAAACCACCCTGGTCGTGGTGACGCACAACACCGGTCTTGCCCAGCACATGGACCGTCAACTGGTTTTACGCTCCGGAGAACTCTATGAACAATAGATACATGTCCCTGGCTACCATGCATATAGCATGCGCGATCCTGATTCTGGGAATCCTGATCGCGCCGCCTGCTTTTGCCCAGAAAACGGTCAAACTGGCGGTGCTGCCCTTTCAGATCAATGCCTCACCGGAACTCGCCTATCTCAACGAGAGTCTGCCGGAAATGCTTGGACAGAAACTCCGAGAACTGGAGATCCCCACTGTCGATCAACGCGAACTCGACCGGATCATCGAGGATCAACAGATCATGGAGCTCGATCTCCAGACAGCCCGGGACATTGCCCTGCTCAGCAGTGCCCAGTACGCAGTCTATGGAAGCTTCAGCCAGATCGGCGAAAGCCTGAGTCTTGATGTCCGTCTCGTGGAGGCCTTTGGTCTCAAGGAATCCAAGGCGTTGTTCGTGGTCAAGGAAGGGTTGATCAACCTTTTGCCGGCCATTGACGAACTCGCGGAAAAAATCGGTCAGGAACTTCAGAGTCAGGAAAAAATAGCGGCCATCAAGGTCGAGGGCACCCATATCCTGGAAAAAGATGTCGTTCTCATGCGGCTGCACATGCAAAAAGGGGACATCTACGATCCCAAAATGATCAACGAGGAGGTCAAGCGACTCTTCGAGTTGGGATATTTCGATGATGTCCGGGTCACGACCACGGATATCATGGAGGGCAAGGAAGTCACCTTCGAGGTCAAGGAAAAGCCCCTTATCCAGGCCATTGGGGTGGTCGGGGCCGAGGAACTCGACGAGGACGACATCATCGAGGTCATGAGCAGCAAGACCGGATCAGTACTCAACCCCAAGGTCCTTGTGGAAGACATGGACAAGATCAGGGACCTCTACCGCAAAAAGGGGTATTACAACGCCAAGATCAGCTATAACCTGGAATCTTCCGAACCCGGCAGGGCCCGGCTGAATATCACCATCGAGGAAGGCAAGGAGCTCTACATCGAGGGCATCACCATCGAAGGGGCCGAACAACTCGATCCCGATGATGTCGAGGACGAACTGGCCCTGGCCACCCGGGGCATGTTTTCCTGGCTGACCGGATCCGGCGTGCTCAAGGAAGAACTTTTGGATCGGGATGCTGCAGCCATCGAGGCCTATTACGGCAATCGGGGGTTCATGGATGCCAAAGTGGGCCAGCCCGAAGTCGATTACAGGGAAGACGGTATCTACATCACCTTCAAGATCAACGAAGGCAAACGCTACAGGGTGGGCAAGGTAACCTTTTCCGGCGACCTGATCGTCAGTCAGGATACCCTCCACAAGGTCTGCCAGTTGGATGATCTCACCGGTAAAGAAGACGGCTATTTCGACAGATCCAAATTACGGGCCGACATCCAGAATCTGGCGGATTTCTACACCAATTACGGCTATGCCTATGCCGAGGCCAACGCCGACATGACCCGAAACGAGGAAGACCTGACCTTTGACGTCAATTATGTTCTGACCAAAGGCAGAAAGGTCTACATCCGTCGGGTCAAGATTCAGGGAAACACCAAAACCCGTGACAATGTCATCCGCCGGGAAATGCGGCTGACCGATGGCAACCAGTTCAGCGGGGCCATGCTGAACCGATCCAATGTCCGCCTGACCAAGCTGGACTATTTCGAAACCGTGGCCATTGAAACCGTGCCCACCACCGAACCTGACCAGATGGACCTGGTGGTCAAGGTCAAGGAAAAATCCACCGGCATGATCAGTGCCGGAGCAGGTTACTCGACCCTGGACAAGGTCTTCATCACCGGCTCCATCCAGGAACGCAACCTGTTCGGCAAAGGCTACACCACCTCGCTGACAGGCAGTTTCGGGGCCAAGACCACTCGGTACGACGCCACCTTCTGGAACCCCCATTACAACGATACCAAACTCGGTCTCGGGGCCCAGGCCTACGTCACCAAGGTCGATTACGACGATTACGACAAAAAAGCCGTCGGCGGCAAAGCCCTGTTCGGCTACCCGCTTGGCGAATACACCCGGCTCAATTGGAACTACCGGCTGGAACGCTACACCATCTCGGAACTGGACGAGGACGAATTCGACCATGACGAGATCGAAGAGGGAACCTTCTGGGCCAGCACCCTCTATGGGGGGGTGACCCGCGACACTACCAACCGACGGATCAATCCCACCCGGGGAACCAAGAACACCGTATCCGTGGAATATTCCGGCGGCCTTCTCCAGGGTGACGACGAATTCATCAAGTACCTGGCAGACAGCAGCTGGTACCACCCCCTGTTCTGGAGCACGGTCTTCCATTGGCATGGGCAGGCAGGGTATATCATGAAGAACGGAAACGATGAGATCCCCCTGTTCGAACGGTTCTATCTCGGCGGGATCAATTCGGTACGCGGGTACAAGGGAAGAGACATCGCCCCCCGGTATGACGACGGCAGCGACGACAAGAAAGGCGGGGTCAAGGAGTTCTTCACCAATTTCGAATACATCTTTCCCATCAACAAGGAGATAGGCCTTTTGGGTGTCGCCTTTTTCGACGCTGGAAATGTCTGGGATGACGATGAATCCATTGATTTCGATCTGTACAAATCTGTGGGTGCGGGCATCCGCTGGTACTCGCCTCTGGGCCCCTTGCGCCTGGAATACGGATACGGCCTGGACGAAGACGACGATGTCTCCGGCGGCGGCCGGGTGGAATTTTCCGTTGGCCAATTTTTCTAACCGGGTATGCACAGCAACCAATCAAACCATCAATCCATGTATGGACATGTAAAGGAGAACCTCATGCGTCAAACCATCATGCTTACCTGCCTCATGCTGCTTTTCACAGCATCCGCCCTTGCTGCCGGTCCCAAGATCGGCGTGATCAACATGCAAAAGATCATCGCCCAATCCGAACCCGGACAGGATGCCATGAAATCACTTCAGGACCAGTTCAAGGACGTGAAGGTGAAAATGGACAAACAAAAAGAAGAGATCGAGAATATCCAGCAGGAACTCCAGAAGCAGGAGTTTGTCCTCAGCCAGGAGGCCAAGGAAGACAAGCAGCTGGCCTACAAGCGCAAGGTCAGAGACTTCCAGGACATGTACAGGAGCTACCAGCGGAAAATCCAGCAGGAAGAGCAGAAACTGAGCGAACCGGTCATCAAACTCGTGGTCGAGGTGATCACCGAGTACGGCAAGAAACAGGGATACACGACCATCACCGATGCCCAGGCCAGCGGACTGATCTATGCCGACGAAGAGGTCGACCTGACCGAAGAAATCATGGTCGAGGTCAATAAGGCATGGCGGGCCAAGAACAAAGGAAAAAAATAATGCTTCTCTCGGAAATTGCCCAGCGCCTCGGCCTGACCCTTGAGGGCGAGGACCGGGACATAACAGGAGTCAACACCCTGGCCGATGCCACCGCCGACGAGGTCAGCTTCCTGGCCAATCCCAAGTACATTGACCAGGTTGCCTCCTCCCGTGCCGGTGCGATCATCACCGATCAGGACCATGTGGATCAGGCGCCCTGTCCGGTTCTGATAAGCACCCAGCCCTATCTGGACTTTGCCCGACTGGTTCAGGTCATGGCCAAGCCCCTGGGTCGATTTTCAGGCCAGAGCGATCAGGCCTTTATCCATCCCGGTGCAACGGTTCACCCGTCCGCGGAAATAGCCCCTTTTGTATACATTGGAGAGGGAGCCGAAGTGGGGGCGGGAACCCGTCTGTTTCCCCACGTCCATGTGGGTGAAGATTGTCACATCGGCAAAGGGTGTACGATCTATCCCCGTGTGACCCTCATGGATGGCACCCGAATCGGGGACAAGGTCATCCTCCATGCCGGAGTGGTTCTTGGCAGTGACGGATTCGGATTTGCCCAGGCAGCCCAGGGGCTGGAGAAATTTCCACAGATCGGTCGGGTGGTCATCGAGGACAATGTGGAGGTCGGTGCGAACTCCACCATTGACAGGGCCGCTCTCGGAGAGACGAGAATCGGCCGGGGCACGAAAATCGATAACCTTGTTCAGATCGGCCATAATGTCCAGGTGGGTGAGAATTCCATCATCGTCGCCCAGGTGGGGATTGCCGGAAGCACCACACTTGGCAAGGGAGTTGTTCTTGCCGGACAGGTCGGTGTCGCCGGCCACCTGACTATTGGCGATGGGTGCCGTGTCGCGGCCAAGGGAGGCATCCACGCTTCGATTCCCCCCCAAACGGATCTGGGGGGCGGCATGCCGTCCTTCGAGTATAAAAAATACCTGCGAACCGTGACGACCCTCCCCAAGCTCCCCGAGATGTCCAAACGACTGCGACGGCTGGAGAAAGAGCTGGCCAGACTGCAGGAGCAATGTGGGCCCGAGAACGGCTGAATCCTGTGGACATCCTTATAGACTCTCAACCCCATTATCCGGAATAGATTATGAAACAACCAGAATTCGGCGAAATCGTGAGCAAAGACATCCTGGACCTTTTGCCTCACCGCTATCCTTTTCTCCTGGTGGACAGGGTCCTGGACTTTGCCCCCCTCGATCACATCAAGGCCATCAAGGGTGTCACCCTGAACGAGCCTTTTTTCCAGGGGCATTTCCCTGCCTATCCGGTCATGCCGGGCGTTCTCATTCTCGAGGCCTTGGCCCAGACCGGGGGGATCCTTGTTGTCAAATCCATTCCCGATCAAATGCAGGAGAAGATCTTTTTGTTCACCGGCATTGAAAAGGTCAGATTCAGGCAATCCGTATTTCCAGGAGATGTTCTCGAACTCGAAGTCACCTACCTCAAGCACAAACTCAATCTGTGGAAAATCCGGGGGATCGCCAAAGTAGACGGTAAAAAGGTGGCCGAAGGGCTTCTCACTGCAGCCGTTGTCAACAGAGAGGACGGGTAGTGGCCACCGAAATCCATCCTTCAGCCCTTGTTGCCGGCAGCGCGATCATCGGCCAGGACGTGACCATCGGGCCTTTTGCCATTGTGGAGGAGGATACCCGCATCGGTGATCGGTCAATCATCGAGGCATCGGTCCATATCAAGCAACTGACCTCGCTGGGCGAAGACTGCCATGTCCATTCCTTTGCCAGCATTGGTGGCCCGCCTCAGGATCTCAAGTATCATGGCGAACGGACCGTACTGGAAATGGGTGACAGGATCACCGTACGCGAGTTCGTGACCATCAACCGCGGAACCTCGGGCGGAGGCGGCATCACCCGCGTGGGCTCCGACTGCTTTGTCATGGCCTATTGCCACATTGCCCACGATTGTCAGCTCGAGGATCATGTGATCATGTCCAATGGCGCGACCCTGGCCGGACATGTGGAGGTGGCCCCCCATGCCATCATCGGCGGCCTCTCAGCCGTGCACCAATTCGTGCGCATCGGCACCCATGCCTTTATCGGGGGAAAGACCGGGGTCGCCCAGGACATCCCCCCGTACATGATGGCCGTGGGTGACAGGGCCCAGCTCAGGGGACCCAATCTCATCGGGCTCAGACGGGCCGGATTTACCCCCGAAGAGATCAAGGCCATCAAACATGCCTATAAACGCATCTGGCGAACCAAAGGCAATCTCAAGGCTGCCTGCAAAGAGGTCATGGATCAGTTTGGCGAGATCGAGCGTGTCCGGCACCTTGTGGAATTCATCAGGAATTCCCAACGCGGTGTGACGTCAGGGGCATGACGAGATGTATTTCTTTGCTTTTCGGCAAGACGATTCTTTCTTGCGAACCCGGTGAGAATAGTATTGCGGACATCGAGTCGCCCATGAACAAACCAGCACCCCGACTTGGACTCATTGCCGGAGGCGGAACCTTCCCCTCCCTGGTGGCCCAAAATGCCCACGAGCAGGGGTTCGAGGTCATCGGGGCGGGATTTGTTGGCGATACCGCGCAGGAAACCCCTTCCTCGACCCATACGTTCACATGGCTCAAACTGGGGCAGTTGGGGGGGCTGATCCGTTTCTTCAAAAAGCACAATGTCTCACAGGTCGTGTTTGCCGGGCCCATCAACAAACCACGGGCCCTGAATATACGCCCTGATCTGCGGGCCGCCCGGATACTTCTTTCCCTGGCCTACAAGAGTGACGATTCCCTGCTGCGAGCCGTTGCCCGGGAATTTGAAAAAGAGGGGATGGAGGTCGTTTCAGCGACCCGCTTCGTCCCCGAACTCGCAATGCCCCGGGGGGTTTTGACCAGACGACCTCCCAACCAGCGTGAACTCAAGGACATCCTGTATGCCCGCCCCATTGCAAAAACCCTGGGCAGGCTGGACATTGGTCAATGCCTTGTGGTCAGGGAGCAGATGACCGTTGCAGTCGAGGGCATCGAGGGAACCAATGCAACGATCCTGCGGGCCGGCACCCTGGCCAAAAAAGGGTGCGTGGTGGTCAAGATTTTCAAACCCGGTCAGGACGACCGCCTCGATCTCCCGGCCATCGGCCCTGAAACCATTCAAAGCATGATCACCGCCCAGGCAACCTGCCTGGCCGTTGATGCCTTAAACAGCCTTTTGTTCAGTCCCCAGGAAACCCTTGACCTGGCCGATCGCCACAAAATCGCCATTCTGGGCATGGACGACAGTCTGCTCAATGAACTCGCCTCCTGAACGGCCCCTTCCCCCTTAAGGACCCGGGGCCGGCTTCGCAGATCATGGTCATGACGATGCCACACCAGACTTTTTTCATCCTCACCCAGGGTTGCAAGGTCAACCAATATGAATCCCAGTCCATCCGCGAGGCATGGATCGATCACGGCATGCGCGAGTGCGATGATCCAAAAAGCGCAGACATCATCCTCATCAATACATGCGCCGTGACCCAGCGGGCTATTTCCGACCTGAAGCGACATGCCCGCAAAATCCACGAGAACAATCCCGAAGGGGCCATCATTCTGGCTGGGTGCGCTGTTCAGGCCCTGCCCGAACTGGCCCGGCTGAACGGGGTAAGGCTCGCGGTTTCCCAGAAAGACAAACATCTTCTGCGTAATCATCCCGGACGGACATCCTTTCCCTCGCCGCATACCGACACGAGTTCACATCCCTTTCCGAATTTTTCCATTTCCAGATACAAACGAACCCGTGGAGTGATCAAGATTCAGGACGGATGTTCCCACGGATGCACCTATTGCATCATTCCGACCACCCGGGGCAGATCGGTGAGTCGAAAGCCTCAGGCGATCCTGGATGAAATCGAAAGATTGTTTCTGGCCGGGATCCATGAGGTTTCTTTGTGCGGCATCAATCTGCGGCATTTCGGACGGGATCTTCATCCCCGAACCGACCTCTGGGAACTTCTCGAGGCCATTGAAGAAAGATTCGGCGCAACCTGGCGGTCCAGGGCGCGCATCCGGCTCAGCTCCCTCGAGCCCTCGGAGTTGACGGATACGGGGTTGAAAATCCTTAAGGCGTCTTCTCTGGTATGCCCTCATTTGCACATCTCCCTGCAAAGCGGCAGCTCGCAGGTTCTTCGCCGCATGGGACGGGGGCACTATTCCCCGGAAATGGTCCTGGATTTTGTGGACCGGCTCAAAACAATCTGGCCTGTTTTCGCCCTGGGGGCAGACATCATCACCGGGTTTCCAGGCGAAACATCCGAATATTTTCAACAGACCCTTGCATGTGTTCGCAGGCTCCCCCTGACGTATGCCCATGTATTTCCCTATTCCGAACGTCCTGGAACACCCGCAGCATCGTTTGGAGATCAGGTTGCCCACAGCGAGCGCACGACCAGGGCCGCTGCAATCCGTTCCGTGGTGGCGGAAAAAAAACAGGATTTCTTCCAGTCCCTGGCACAGGAGAGCCCGCTTGAGGTCATTTTCGAGGACGGGATCAAAGGCATGAGCCAGTTCTATGTCCCCTGTGTTTTGACCACCCCCGGTCTCGTCTCTCCCACCGACCCCTCCCCGCACCTGGTCACTCCGGTGGGTCAGGATGTACAAGGGCTTTTCGTCACCCTGTCCGGAGCAACCCGACACGGAGAAGCCAAGTGAGCACTCCAGCCATCCCTCTTCCGGCCAAGCCGGTTCTGTCCATCCTGAGTGCAAGGTGGGACAGATTCTGGCCCGAACTCAGAAAGACCCTGGAAAACCGTTTATCCCCCATGGACTATGTTTCCGAGGAGATCCCGTTCACCCAGACCACCTATTATGACAAAGAACTCGGAACTCCCATCACAAGAAGGCTGATCAGCTTTGAACGACTCATGCCCCTGGACGATCTTCCCGAAATCAAACTCTGGACCAATTCTCTCGAAGAGAACGGGACAACCACCACGGGCAACCGCCTGTTCAACCTCGATCCCGGATACCTGAACCAGGAACGGCTGGTCCTGGCAACGGGCAAAAATTTCACCCACCGCATCTATCTTCGGTCCGGCATCTGGGCCGATCTGACCCTCATCTACCAGCGGGGGCAATGGGTCGATCTCCCGTGGACCTTTCCCGATTATGCCACGGCTGAAATCAAGGATCATTTGACCCGGCTGCGGACTCTTTATACCCTTCAGGTTCGATCACATCACCAAACCAAGGAATCACATCAATGCCAAAAAGCATGACCGGATACGGCTCTTCCACAATCCGCACCGACCATTGGTCCATCAATTGGGAGATCAAGAGCGTCAACGGCAAGTTTCTGGATCTCAAATGGAAGATCCCTCAAACCATGTACAGCTTTGTCGCCGGCTGGGAAAAGACCATCCGATCATATGCCGCCCGGGGCAGGGTCGAATTGTTTTTGAAAATTCAGATCACCGATCCGGATCGTCTCGGTCTGGAATTGGATGCAACCATGCTCGAGGCCATGCTCTCCCAATTGGACACGGTGGCTTCACGGCATGGTCATTGTTTCACACCGGACTACAATGTTTTTTTGTCCATGCCGTCTCTCTGGAGGGACTCCGGAGCAACACCGGACCCCCGATTCATAGAGGACCTGCAGACCGGCCTTGTTGACGCCCTGGACGACTGGAATCAATGCCGCAAACAGGAAGGCCGGGCATTGCTCGATGACCTGCTCGCTCGCATCGAGATTCTCAAGTCCATTGTTCTGGAACTCCACGACGCCTCCAAAGAGGTCGTCCAAAATCGCTTTATCCTGGTTCAGGAACGTATCAACCAACTTCTGGAACAGGTCCAGGTGGACGAGTCCAGGATGCTTCAGGAACTGGCCATTCTCGCAGACAAGCTGGATGTGAGCGAAGAGCTGACCCGTTTGGATGCCCACCTGGCAAGCATTGAAAAAGTTCTTGCCCAGGGAGGGGAGATGGGTCGAAAACTCGACTTTCTTCTCCAGGAATGTTTTCGGGAAATCAATACCTGCGCCAACAAGATTCAAAAACACGAGATCGGAGCTAGAACCGTGACCTTCAAGGCTGAATTGGAAAAGTGCCGGGAGCAGGTTCAGAATCTGGAGTAGGAAAGAGCTCGGCAAGGGGACGCTCCTGCATGGATCTGTTTCCACCCGAACCGAGAGGTCATTTCAACCTGAGGATCGAATCCATGAAACACCAACAGCTTTTGAATATCGGCTTTGGCAATTTTATCGTCAGTTCCAGAATCGTGGCCATTGTCAATCCCAGCTCATCCCCCATGCGGAGGCTGCGGGAGGATTCCCGCAAGGATGGCCGGCTCATCGATGCCACCCAGGGGCGCAAGACCCGGTCCATCATCGTGACCGATTCCAACCATTGTGTGCTTTCGTCCATCCAGGCGGAAACCATTGCACAGCGCTTTTCCAGCAACAGCGAGGATGAACAGGATGCTTGAGCGTACCGGCCTGCCCCTGGTCATAAGCGCCCCTTCGGGAACCGGAAAAAGTACCCTGATCGCCAAACTCCACCAGGAGTTCCCCTTGTTTGCCTTTTCGGTTTCCTGCACCACACGGCCACCCCGTCCGGGGGAAATCGAGGGCAAAGATTATCGGTTTCTGGACCGGGACATGTTTCTTGAATTACGCGACCAGGGATTTTTCGCTGAATGGGCCGAGGTGCACGGCAATTTCTATGGAACTCCTCTGGAAACAACCCGGGCGATCCTGGCTGAGGGCAAGGACATCATCTTTGATATCGATGTCCAAGGCGCACGTCAGATCAAAGAAACCCTTCCTCAGGGATGTTTTGTTTTTCTCTTTCCTCCGTCCTTGAAGGCATTGGAAAGCCGTCTCCTACACCGGGGCACGGACTCCCGGGATATCATTTCCCAACGGTTGACCAACGCCAGACAGGAAATCGAACAATGCGACCTTTTTGAATTCTGGATCGTCAACGATGACCTGCACACCGCCTATAACGAGCTCCGGGCCGTCTACATGGCGGCACGGACCAGAGCCCTGCACCGGCCAGGACTCAAGCAGTCCCTGCTGAAAGCATGACCCCTTCTCTGTGTGGATAAACCGATTGTGTCGAGTTCGTAAAAAATGGTGCCGTGGGACGCTTCTTTGTTTTTTCCTGCACACTGCGTACTGCGCACTTCCATATCTTTCTTGATTCACCTTTCACCCTGCATGCTAAAAAATCATGGCCCGTAAAGAACTCATTGTTGCACTGGATTTTGCCTCTCGAGAACAGGCCCTGGCCATGGCTACGACATTGTCCGGCCATGTCCGCTGGCTCAAGGTCGGTCTGGAACTCTTTTGCCGTACCGGCCCGGAGATTGTGGCCACGCTCAAAAACTTGGGATTCAAGGTTTTTCTCGATCTCAAGTTTATGGATATTCCCAATACCGTCCGCGGGGCAGTCGCCTCTGCCTGCCGTTCTGGTGCCGACATGCTGACTATTCATCTCATGGGTGGCGAGGCCATGGCCACGGCAGCCCTCGATGGTACCCGTGCAGCCGCAAACCACAGTCCTCTGCTCATTGGGGTGAGTGTGCTCACAAGCATGACCAAAGAGGACCTCTGCTTTGCGCCCGCCATGCATGGAGATCTCGAAGAGGCGGTGCTGACGCTTTCAGACCACGCCCGCAAGTGGGGACTTGACGGGATTGTCTGTTCCGGTCAGGAAGTGCAAAGAGTGAGAGAACAATCCCCCCACCCTTTTGCCATCGTCACCCCCGGCATACGCATGGGGAACCAGAATACAGCGGATGACCAGCAACGGGTGAGTACCCCGGAGGCTGCTGTGGCTGCGGGATCGGATTATCTTGTTGTAGGTCGCCCGATCACACGGGCAGGCGATCCGGTCCACGCCGCCCTATGTTACCTTGACGCTATCGAGGAATACGCATGAACACACCTACTCCCGACAAAGCCCCTGTGCGCGAAAAAATCAAAGGCGTTTTCTCCAGCCAAAGCCTGAAGCAGATCGGAACAGGTACTACAGCCCGCAAGTCACTGCAAAAAACCTATTGGTTCGCCCAGGAGATAGACAGTGACGAGATTGAAATTCAGCCCTTGAACATCAATTACGTCCCATCGGGTCCCAAGCAAACGTTTCCTAAGGACGAATTCCTGAACAAGTTCTCACCGGAACCAGAATTTTATACCGCAACCGTGTATCCGAAAATCCGGGAGCTCTCCAAAACCGTTGCCCGAGCAGACAGGCACCGCAAACGGGGGGAAACCTTCAGTGCCGAATTCGAGTATGGCAATGCCCTCAATGTGGATGAGGAAAATATTCGGGCCAATTTCGGCCTGGGGCTCACCTATCTTGAACGGGGAGAAAAGGAGAAAGGCGACGACATCTTCCGCCGTCTGGTCAAACTCGACGCCGCGTTCGAAGAGGAGCACAAACATCTTTTCAATGATTTCGGAATCAATCTGCGCAAAAACAATATGTTGGATCAGGCCATAGAATACTATGAACGTGCGCTCACCCTGAGCAGCAACGATGAAAACCTCAACTACAATATCGCCAGGGCCTATTTTGCCAAAGGCAATTTTGCCAAGACAGTCGATTACATCATTGCCGCCCTTAAGTTGAACAGATCCATGACCGAAAGCAGAAAATTTCTGAAATATCTGGCCGGAAAAAAACTTCTTGACCCAGGGATGCAGAAGAAAATCGTCAAGGAACTCAACGAAGACGTTGAAAAACTCATAGAATGATCTTGGGAAATCAGTTGCCGTTGCTCGCTTTGACCCGACTCCCTGCCAGCCTATTGCATGGAACGGGTCATTCTTTTTGGCACCCTCTTTTCTAACCTTTTGTGTAATCCATGCCCCCTACATCCGATCCGATTCGTCTTCCTCCCCCTCTGTCCGCAGCAGACACCCGCACTGTCCGCCGACTGTCAAGACAGCTCGGAATCACTGAGGTTACCGCAGCAATTCTTTTCAGCAGGGGATTGAGGGATGCCCAGTCCATCGAACAATTTCTCGATCCGGGGCTCAGACATCTTTCACCCCTTGAAGCCTGGCCGGGATTGCTCGAGGCCGCCGATACCCTTGCGGCATGTATCCATCGGCACGAAAACATCGCGGTCTGGGGTGACTACGATGTCGATGGCATTACCTCCACAGCCTTGTTCATGGATTTTTTTCGCCGTAAACAGCTGCCCATCGCCCCGTTTATTCCTTCCCGATTCGACCATGGCTATGGTCTCAATGAAACGGAGATCGATCGGCTTGCCGATGCGGGGATCCAGGTGCTGATCACCGTGGACTGCGGCATCAATGACCACGCGAGTGTGGATCATGCCAAATCACGGGGCATGACCGTGATCGTCACGGATCACCATCTTCCTGGAGAAAGTCTTCCAGAGGCCGATGGAATCGTGAACCCCAAATTGGGAGCATGCCCATGTCCGGATCTCGCCGGTGTGGGTGTCGCCTTTCTGCTCATTGCCGCCTTGAACCGTCTGCTCCCCCCTGCTCTTGACGTCCGTCCCCTTTTGGACCTCGTGGCCCTGGGAACCATAGCGGATGTGGTTCCCCTGATGGGAGAAAACCGGATTCTGGTCAAAAACGGCCTTTTATTTCTCAAGGCTGGCAAGCGTCCCGGCATAGCCGGGCTCAAAAAAGCATGTGCTCTTGAACCTGACGCCTGCGTTGGCTCCGGTGATGTCGGTTTCGGACTCGCCCCAAGGCTCAACGCGGCGGGTCGGCTGACCACGGCGGATTCAGCCTTGGAATTGCTCACGGCCGAGACCCTTGACAAGGCCACTCCTCTTGCCAACAAACTAAACAGGCTCAATTCCAAACGAAAGACCATCGAACAAACCATTGTGACCCAGGCCCTGGATCAGCTCCAGGAGAACGATCCCGTACTCGGCCAGGTTTTCTACGGGGCCAACTGGCACCAGGGGGTTCTCGGCATCGCCGCCTCCAGGATCACCGAGCACACCTACCGGCCGACTATCCTTCTTTCCGATCACAACGGTCTGCTCAAGGGGTCTGGGCGGAGTATCTCCGACATCAACCTCTTTGACTGCCTCACGGACTGCAAGGATCTTCTCCACAAATTTGGCGGCCATCCCATGGCTGCTGGACTGACAATAGCACCTGAAAACCTGTGCGCCTTCCGCAAACGATTTGATGCCGCCGTGTCAACGTGCTGTAAGGGGATCTGTCCCGCCCGTCCCTCGATCAAGGTCGATGCCGAACTCTCTTTTGACAAGATAACCCCGGTTCTCCTCGCTGAGCTCGATTCCCTGCAGCCCTTTGGCCCCGGAAGCCCCAGACCGGTCTTTCTTTCGCCCCGGGTTCGCGTGGTCGGGATCAAGTCCTTTAGCCAGAACAGGCATATTTCCCTGAATCTTCGTGATGAGCCAGCGCACATCACCCTCCGCGCCCTGGCATGGCGCCAGGGTGACAACCCCCTTTACCAGCTGCACAAGGGGGCGTATATCCGCATTGCCTTCACTCCCCGCCAAACCATCTATCGGGGGTTGGTAGGTATTGAATTGACCGTCAAGGAACTGTTTTTGCTTGAAGAGTGACCCGTTGTGAATACCAAAAGCCACTTTGGTCAGGGCACATTTGTTCTCATGCACGTACATGAAATATGATGACCGGTTTGCCCCGCTCAGGCGATGTGACTGCCTCAGCGTTCCAGGTATCGTTCATTAAGCCGTTGCCTGACATCCTGCCCGTACGGCTTGTTTTCATTGAGCAAGGGTTTGGGCGAGAGCGTTTCAAATCGTCCTGAGCGGCAAGCCGGCCATGAAAACAAACCAGCCCTGCCACTCTGGCTATCTTTCAACTACCTCTAAGGAGATCTGTTATGTCGTGTCGATCATTATGCTTTACATTGTTCTCCCTGGCTCTGCTCTGCTCCCTGTGCTCCTGTGCCGCTTTAGTCGCCGGAGGCGCCGGTGTTGCAGCCACCTATTCCTACGTCGAGGGAAAGGTCTCGGTCACCCGCAATGTCTCTGTGGAGCGTGCCTACACAGCCTCCATCAAAGGATGCAGGGATCTTGGGCTGACCATTGAAAAACAAAGCAAAAACCTAACCGAAGCCTCTCTTTCCGGTAAGGATGGCGATCGATCTTTCTGGATCTGGATAAGCTCCGAAAACAGCGCCCGTTCCAAAATTTCCGTTCGTGTCGGTCTTCTTGGGGACCGACAGGCTTCCGAAACCATCCAGAACAGGATCGCTGCTCATTTGTAAAGCATACCTCTTTTGGTCAATCTTCATTGCAAAGGGCTGCGGACCATTCGGTCCGCAGCCCTTTGCAATATGGTGACGAACATCTTTTCAGCAGTACTCAAATCGCATCTTGGACACATAACTGTCTGCAAAATCCCGCTGCCCGGGCAAATCCACGCACCTGACGCGACGGGGCAATCTCTTGGCCAATTCTCGGGCATCGCTGCGGGTCAAAAGATCCCATGCGCCCTGCAAAGATGTATTGCCGACCAAGCTGATCCTCTTTTCCCAGAGACGGGGAACAAATCCCAGATCCGTAAGATCGATAGATCGGAGATGGACTCCGAGGGAGCCGGCCAAAAATACTTTTTGGATCGCACCCTGTTTCAGACCGCCCTGATCGAGCAGGGTCTTTAAGGCATGGTTACAAGAGGCCTTGAGCTTGAGAACCTCCTCCACATCCCGGCCGGTCAGAAGATGTCTGTCATTTAGGGTCAGCACCGTTCCCAGAGGGCCTTCCTGAAACATTCCCGTGAGCGCACGACCCAGGGGATGCGCTGCCCCCGGGCGGAATCTGCCCGAGACATCCAAAGCACCCAGCCGCTTCAAGATGCTCAGCAGGGACAGATACCCGGTTCCTGAAACACCGTTCTCCACACGCCCGGACACCGGAAGAATTCCTTTGGGACCCATTTCAAATCCCGTACACACTTGGGGTCCGGCCATTTTTCCCCGGGTGAGTCCAACACCCTCCAGGGCCGGGCCCATGGCCACGCTGGTGACCAGATAGCGTTCCGGATCAAGGGCAAGGACAAATTCCCCATTGGTCCCAAAATCTGCAAGAATAAAGGGGAACATCTCTTTGGACACATGGTGCAACAGAAGATGGCAGAGACCGCAGGAGATATCGGCACCCACAAAAGGGGCAAGCAGGGGAGGGATATACGCCTGCAAAGAGCGGGTCACACCGCGGGCCGGTATCTGAGCGAGCTCATCCCCGAAATAGTCGAGATGATAGGGGGACGTTGCCAGCCCCTGGAGAGAAAGATTGAGCAGAAAATGCACCATCACACTGTTTCCGGTGACCACGAGGCGGGGGGGGTGCGCAGGATCACCACTTCCGATCAGTGCATACAGGGGGTCTATGAGACTCTGATGCAAAACCAGCTTGAGATCCCTGCCGAGCTGAGCAAAGGCCATTCTGGACATGACATCTGCGCCCGTGCCTACCTGCGGATTGAGCAATGTACCGGAAATCGGTTCGGAAGCACCCTTTTCGAGGCCCCTCCATTTGATGGCCGTGGTTCCGATATCAACGGCCAGGATCGAAAGAGGATTGAGGGAACGGCTGCTGGATTCATCGAGATGCGGTGAGCGCATGGCATCGGAAATCTCTATCACGGCACCGGGATCCGGATAGTGCTTGCACGCCAGTCGCCAGCCTGCTTGGATCTGTCGGGATGAAAACACCTTGATTTCATCAGCATCGGGCTGGGGCGGATCGCTTTGGTACCGGACGCGGCACCGGCCGCAGCTCCCGACGCCTGCACAGAGAGGGTGACCGTGATAGAATCCCGCTGCGTAAAGATTCTGGGCGAGAGTGGCTTGTGGATAGAGAGGAATCTTTTCAAGGGTATTCTTCAAGGCAACATACAACACGATACAAACCTCTGCTGCGGATGGGTACGATCTCTCGTCAGAAACCGGATCAGACGTCTGTGATACTCCCTGCGGCCAGGGTTTTTGTCAAAAAGGTCTGTAATTCACGGGTAGCAGGAAAGAGTTCACGTTTTTGATGGTGCACGAGATAAAAAGACCGAGACATGGCCAGGGAGGGCAGGGCGAGCGCCTGGATCTCTTTACGCTGCACATAGGGTTCCACAATCATGCGGGATGTGACGGAAACACCCAGACCGGCCAAAACACACCCCAGCATGGCCTGGGTATTCTGGACCTGAATGGCTACATTGAGATCATGGATAGCCAGTCCCCGTGCCTTGAGAGCCGACTCCAGGGCCTGACGGGTCCCGGAGCCTGGTTCACGCATGACCCAGGTGAGTTTGGAAAGAAAACTCAGGTCCTTTTCGCTGCCGGTGATTCCCTGCAGCTGCTCGTGGGTACCGATGAGGACGGGATCGTCCACAAGCACCGGGACAAAAACAAGATCTCTGATATCTGCAGCAGATCCGACCATGGCCATCATGACATCACCCCGACGGACCATCTCCACAACGGACTCCGTATCCCCAACGCGAAGATCGATCCGCACATCAGGATACAGCCGTAAGAAGGTTGACAGCAACGGGGGAAGAACATAGTCGGCCGGAATGGTGCTCCCTCCCAGAATAATCGGACCGGACACCGTATGCCGCAAAAGATCGATCTCCGCGTGTGCTAAATGCAGGAGATGGAAAATGCTCTGACTCCTGCCATAAAGTATTTCAGCTGCCTGAGTGGGCAAGACACTGCGCCCCACCCGGTCAAACAAAAGCACCCCGAGTTCCTCTTCAAGAAGGGCGACATGGGAGCTGATGGTCGGCTGGGAAAGATACAATTCCTTCGCCGCCCTGGAAAAGCTCCGGGACTCAAAAACCTTGGAAAACGCCTCAAGACGCCTAATATCCATATTTACGATACGTGAAATCTATTTTTTCAATCGTTTTGAACGAAAAAAAAGGCAGACTGAGTCTGCCTTTTTACAATCTCTATGCCTCTGTGACTTGCTCGTCTGCCTGCTCGGGTGCGGCGGTGTCCTTCTCCTCAGTGGAAGCAGGTTCGGACATAACCGTGAGTTCTATGAGTGCCATAGGAGCGTTATCACCTGTTCTGGGCTGACCGAACTTGACAATACGGGTGTACCCACCGGTTGCCTGACCAGCAAATCTGGGTCCGATCTCATCAAAAAGCTTTTGAACAAGCTGATGATTGCCAAGAACCTTATAGGCCTCTCTCCTGGCGCTCAGATCATTTTTAAGCGCCAAGGTGATCAAGGGCTCGACAAACTTTCTGAGTTCTTTGGCCTTGGGAAGTGTCGTTCTAATCCGTTCCTGAACCAGCAAAGACCGGGACATATTTCTGAACATGGCCTTTCTGTGTTCCATGGTCCGGTTGAGTTTTCTGCCTGATTTTTTATGCCTCATCTTCTTCTGACCTCTTCATCCATTCCTGGTACTTTTCTTCAAAATTATCGTTCTTCATCCCGAATTCAAGTCCCATGGACTCGAGAACCCGCCGGATATCCTCAAGAGACTTGCGCCCAAAATTCTTGGTCTTGAGCATCTCCCCTTCCGTCTTCTGAACAAGTTCTCCAACAAGATGAATACCGGCACTCTTGAGACAATTGCTAGCCCGAACCGGAAGTTCGAGGTCTTCAATGGACTTGAACAGATTGGGATTGACTTCTTGAGTGGCGGAAACGTTTTTACGGTCGATATCAGCCGTGGATTCATCAAAATTGATGAAAACAGAGAGCTGCTCCTTGAGAATCTTGGCACTATAGGCCAAGGCGTCATCAGGAGTAACTGAGCCATCGGTCCAGATTTCAATAATCAACTTGTCGTAGTTGGTCATCTGGCCGACACGCGCCTGTTCCACATGATAGGCTACTTTCGTGACCGGAGAAAAACTCGAATCAAGGGGTATGATGCCGATCTCGGTTTCCAATCCTTCATGCATTTCTGCGGGAACATAGCCCTTGCCCATACGGACTTCCATTTCAACGTGGAAGTCGATAGGTTCGGTGAGAGTAGCAATGTGCTGGTCCGGATTCAAAACATGAAGATTCTGATTCTCCTGGATAGCAGATGCTGTTACCTCTCCGATATCGTTGGCTATAAGTTCAAGCCGTTGCGGTTCACACGTGGAAGAGGCAAACTTGACCTGTTTGAAGTTGAGAATGATATCCGTGACATCTTCGACAATCCCGGGAATGGTGGAAAATTCATGCTGTACGCTGCTGATCTTTATGGCAGCGATTGCGGCACCCTGAAGCGAAGACAGAAGTATCCTGCGCAGGGAATTGCCGATAGTCGTACCAAAACC
Organism: Desulfoplanes sp. PS50; assembly: GCF_053851535.1. Taxonomy (NCBI): domain Bacteria; kingdom Pseudomonadati; phylum Thermodesulfobacteriota; class Desulfovibrionia; order Desulfovibrionales; family Desulfoplanaceae; genus Desulfoplanes; species Desulfoplanes sp. PS50. The sequence continues at coordinate 70,134 of NZ_JBSPZA010000017.1, forward strand.
CCTTTCAAGCGGCTCGCAGACGAACTTGCCATACATGTCATTGGACTTTTGATCGCGTTCAATGCGTTCGGGTTTGACGAGTTCAGACCAATTTCTCACATTCACAGGTCTTTCACTGCTGGTTTCCGTCATAGAAAACACCTATATTTATTTGGAGTACAATTCGACAATCAGCTGCTCGTTCATCGGGAAGGTGATATCGTCACGTACTGGAAGGGCCTTGATGGTTCCCTTGAGAGCCGTGACATCGACCTCAAGCCAGGCCGGCACGCCACGGCGTGCGACGACTTCCTGAGCTTCCTTGATGACGAGGCTGTTCTTGCTGTTCGCACCAACCTCAACGACGTCACCTTCCTTGAGCTGAATGGAGGGTACGGTAACCTTACGCCCGTTGAGAAGAAAATGGCCATGACGGACCAACTGCCTTGCCTGGCTCCGTGAATTGGCAAAACCCATTCTGTAAGCCACGTTGTCGATGCGTTTTTCAAGAAGCATGAGCAGGTTGGTACCTGTAACGCCTTTCTTGGAATCGGCAACCTTGAAGTAATGCCTGAACTGCCCTTCAAGGAGTCCGTACATCCGTCGCACCTTCTGCTTCTCACGAAGCTGAATGGAGTATTCAGTAGGCTTGCGACGCATTTTTCCATGTTCACCCGGAGGATAGGAACGACGTTCGAAAGCACATTTATCAGTATAGCAACGATCACCCTTCAGGAAAAGCTTTTCCCCTTCCCTACGGCAAAGTTTGCATTTTGCACCCGTATATCTAGCCAATGTAAAATCCTCCTTTAAACCCTACGCCGCTTCGGGGGGCGACAGCCGTTATGAGGAATGGGGGTGACGTCACGGATGAATGTCACTTTCATTCCAGCTGCATGAATGGCCCTCATCGCAGATTCACGTCCAGAACCAGGACCTTTGACAAAAATACCGACGGTCCGCATACCATGTTCCTGAGCACGCTTGGCGGCAACTTCGGCGGCCTTCTGCGCGGCAAAGGGGGTACTTTTCCTGGAACCCTTGAATCCGGAAGTACCGGAGCTGGCCCAGCTTATAACATTTCCGACATTATCAGTGAACGTAATAATAGTGTTGTTGAACGTAGCACTGATATGCACAATACCAGTCGGAATATTTTTACGTTCCTTTCTTTTCATACCTTTTTGAGGCCTAGCCATACCTTCTCCTCATCCTTTACTTTTTACGACCAACCGCAGCACGTTTTCTGCCTTTTCTCGTCCGGGCGTTCGTCTTGGTCTTTTGCCCGCGAACTGGCAGGCCTCTTCTGTGCCTCAATCCACGATAACATCCAATATCCATGAGTCGCTTGATATTACCGGAAACTTCACGACGAAGGTCGCCTTCTACCTTGTAGTTATCCTCGAGTTCAACACGAATATTCTTGATTTCATCGGCAGTGAGGTCGTCGGTTTTTTTGGTCCAATCGGTCCCGGTGGCGTCTAAAATCTTGAGCGCTGTCGTATGACCAATACCGTAGATATAGGTCAATGCGATATCGAGTCGTTTATTCTTTGGTAGATCAATACCTGCAAGTCTTGCCACAACATCCCCCTACACTAGCCTTGTCTCTGTTTATGTCTTGGATTTTCACAAATGACACGGATCGTCCCTTTTCGTTTGATGATCTTACACTTAGGGCAGATCTTCTTGACTGATGGTCGAACTTTCATAATTCCCCCAAAAATATATTTCCGACAAACCCATTGCTTTCCACTATAGGGATGTCAGCCTAACGCCTTCCCTTGACCTTGGCCTTGGCCATGAGTCCATCGTATTGCCCGGTGATTAAATAGGATTGCACCTGGCTCATAGTATCCATTGCCACACCAACCACAATCAACAATGCGGTTCCTCCGTAGTAGAAGGGAACGTTGAACTGCTGGATGAGAAGCATAGGAAAAATACAGACAACAGACACATAAATGGCACCCCAAAAGGTCAGTCGTCCAAGAACCCTGTCGATATACTCCTTGGTCTTTACCCCGGGTCTAATCCCCGGAATAAAAGCTCCCTGCTTCTTGAGATTTTCAGCAATATCCTTGGGATCAAAAATGATCGCTGTATAAAAGAAGCAGAAGAAAACAATCATGGCAATGTAAAATAGATTGTAAACAAACGACCCAGGATCAAAAAATGAGGAAAACTGCTGCAACCATTGCACATTGGAGAAATTGGCGATCGTTGCTGGAAACATGAGAATGGACGAGGCGAAAATTGGCGGAATGACACCAGCGGTGTTCACTCGCAGGGGGAGATGACTGCTTTGCCCCCCGTACAATTTCCTGCCCATCATTCTCTTGGCATATTGGATCGGTATTCGTCGCTGTCCCCGCTCAACATAGATGATGCCAACCAAAACAGCTGCCATGACTATAAGGACGAAAAGAGCCACAAAGATACTGATCTCACCGGTGCCCATCAATCTGATGGAATTGTAGATTCCTGCTGGAAATCGACTCACAATACCGGCAAAGATGATCAGAGAAATACCGTTTCCCACACCGTTTCCAGTGATCTGTTCACCAAGCCACATGATAAGGACCGTACCAGCGGTCAAAGTCATGATGGTTATGATCCTGAAGGACCATCCTGCAACGAGAACGACAGGGGCCCCGGTCGGACTGGACATACTCTCAAGGCCGATGGCTATGCCAAGGCCCTGCACAAGGGTAATCAGCACAGTACCATATCTGGTGTACTGGGTGATCTTTTTTCGGCCGGCTTCCCCCTCTTCCTTGCTCAGACGCTTCAACTCAGGGCTGACAACCGTCAGGAGCTGAATAATGATTGAAGCCGAAATATAGGGCATGATTCCGAGGGCAAAGATGGAAAGATTGCGCAACCCGCCGCCAGAAAACATGTCGAAAAGCCCGAACAAGGTATTCTCTGCATTGGCAAAAAAATCGGATAAGGCACCTCCATCCACACCGGGGATGGGCAAATGGATGCCTACCCGATAGATCGCCAATAAACCGAATGTAAACAGCAATCTTCGCTTGAGCTCTTGTATCCCTGTATTCATTGGTGCCGACATGATCGCCTATCCTTCGAGTGCCGTGGCTTTACCACCGGCTTGGGTGATCTTTTCCACTGCTTTCTTGGAAAAGGCATGTGCAGTGATAGTCATAGGACCAGAAAGCTCACCATCAGAAAGAATTTTTATGGGAGCGTTCTTCTTGAAGCACGAACAGGCGTACAAATCATCCACTGTCAGTTCAGTAGCGTCAGGAAAAAGACTGCAAAGCTGATGCAGGTTGATGGTTTGATATTTTACGCGGAAAGGATTCTTGAATCCCCTTTTGGGAAGGCGCCTTTGCAGCGGCATCTGGCCACCTTCAAACCACGGAGGCACACCGCCTCCAGATCGGGCATTCTGTCCCTTGTTCCCCTTTCCACTGGTACATCCCTGTCCTGTGGCAGAACCGCGTCCGACACGCTTACGCTGGGTACGCTGCTCTGGATATGGATAAAGTTCATGTAAATTCATTATTTTACAACCTCTACTAAATGACGAACACGTTTAATCATTCCCAATGTACAGGAATTGTCTGGGAGCTCATTTATGGAATCGACCTTGCCGAGTCCCAGAGCCCTGACTGTTTTTCTTTGTCGAGGTGTGGTGCCAATAATACTTTTGACAAGTTTGACCTTGATCCAGTAATTTCCGGTTAGGTTTTTGCATCAATAAATTGTAATTTCTGATCTTTTACATTTGACTCTTCAAAATCATCATCCGGCATTGAACGCAACTCGTTTTCAATGGCTGTGCGCAACTGTCTGAC
>NZ_JBSPZA010000018.1:0-71376 GCF_053851535.1 Desulfoplanes sp. PS50
AGGCAGGCGGATTGTCTGACCGGGATAAATGGGTGCTGAGGGATCAAGTTCCGGGTTGAGCTTGTGGATACCTTCCATGATTTCAGGGATATTTTTTTCAGCAAAGCCCTGGTTGCGGATAATCGCGTAGAGATGATCCCCTTTTTCGACTGTATATGAGGTGAATTGTTTGCCTGGAGACTCTTTGGTGAACACAAGCCTTGGAGGAGCGGCCACGACGGGACCAGCGCAGAACCCCAGGAGGTAAATGACAGCCATGACAATGGTCACGGCGTTTTTACCGACCCGACCGTCTGAATGGGTGGCCCAGGGGAAGGTGACAAGGTGACGCATGGAGGTGATGATCTCCTTGAGGATTGATACGATCGCTGGCCTCTTTGGGGAAACAGAATGGTTTGGTACTGGTTACCTCTGCCACAATATCCTTGAGGATCTGTCAAAACAGATCAAAATGCAACGATAAATGGTCAGGCGGTTGACCCGGGAAAAACGAAAACGTATTTATGGCCGTCGCATGATCCGGGAAGCAACCCGGGCAATTTCATGGATACACAGCTTGGTGTCGTGTCCGTATGTCTGGTGACTCGTTACGAGAACCATAAGGAGAGACTATGTTTGTAGGCCTCAAGATGCTCAAGAAAATTCCGACCATAGGTCCGGATACCCTGGTGGTGGATGCCGATAAAATCATGGAGCAAAACCGGTTGTGGATGCTGATGGTCCTGACAGACGGTAAGCTGACAGGCTATGTGACCAAGGAAGACATCCGCGCGGCCCTGCCCTCTCCGGCCACGACCCTGAGTCGACATGAACTCAACTATCTGCTCGGGGAGATGACGGTGAAAGAGGTGGTCAAAAAGAACCCGCCGAGTGTGACTCCGGAAACCGACATCGAACGTGCCGCCCAGATCATGGATGAACACAACCTCGCCGGATTGGCGGTGGTCGGAACCAATCAGCAATTTCTCGGATATATCAGCCGCAGTGTCATGCTCGAGGTTCTCGTGGAGGAAATGGGACTTACCCAGCCGGGCTCACGCATCTGCATCGAGGTGGAGGACAAGAGCGGGGTCATGGCCAATGTGACCAGGATTCTTACAGAGCTCGGGGTGAATATCATCGCCACGGCCACCTTTTATCATGCCGGTGCGCGTATGCTCGTTTTCAGAATTGGGGTCGAAGATCCAGGGCAGGTTGTTCAGACCCTGACCGACAATGGCTACAATGTCGTCCGGCCGGAAGATATGGCCAAAGAGTGGGGAGTCAGCTGAAAATGACTTATTTTCAGTATCTTATCCAGAAAAGTCTGCCATAAAAAACAAGCAGTGATCCGTGAGGGCAGCGGGGGTGCGGCCTGTTCGGGCTGCGACCGCTACCTCGTACAGGACTCTTGCAAACAAAAAGGACCGGAAAACCGGTCCTTTTTGTTTGCAAGAAGCTTTTTTTCAGCGTATCAGCAAGAACAAGACCCGCTGCTGCACCCCGAACAACCCGAAGCGTCCATCTTCATGCTCGAGGAGACGGAAAAGCCGTAGTGCTGATCGAATTCCACCTTGATGGGTGCGGCTGTGGTCATCAGGGCCTTGTCGACCACAAAGGTAAAATCGCCAAAAGAATAGCTAGAATCGTTGTCTTTTTGCTCATCCAGAGCAAGTGCCAGGCGCGGCCCGCCTCAGCCGGCCGCCATGTAAACCCGAATGGGGGTGATATCCTGGTTTTCGAATTGTCGCTCGAGCTGTTCCTGAGCGGCCTTGCTTAATTCAAACATGGTTTCCCTCCTGTTTGGAAATAGTTGGCTGCTTGGTAAATTTCGGTTCGAGGTTTGTCAAATAGGTTGCGATGTGTTTTGCAATCGTTTGAGCTTCCTGACCGTTTGCAGCCTTTGGTCGTCGGCTTTATTTGGCCAAAACAACAAATAAGCACGGCAACGAGCTTGTCAATCGTTTTTTCGGACCCATGGTGATCCACTGACTTGCCTGTCAGGGATACGGATACTTTTCAGGAGAAACAGGATGCAGATGCCACGCGAACAGCTGTCCGTGCTGCTTATAGATGACGAAGAGCTCATCCTTGAAACGCTTGGCGATTACATGGCAGAACGAGGTTTCAATGTTTTCCTGGCCAAGGGGGGGGCGTGAGGGGCTTGAGACATTTTTCCGAGAAGCACCGGGACTCGTCCTCGTGGATCTGAGAATGCCCGAGGTGGATGGTATCGAGGTCATGGAGACCATCACCAGAAAATCCCCGGACACTCCGGTGATCGTTGTTTCGGGAACCGGGGTGATCCAGGACGCCATCGATGCGCTGCGTATCGGGGCCTGGGATTTTATCACCAAACCCTTGAGCAATTTCGCGGTGTTGGACCATGCGGTGAACAAGGCCCTGGAAAGGCGGCGGCTGATTCAGGAGAATCGCCTCTACCAGGAACATCTCGAAGAGGAGATTCGCCATCGCACAGCCGATCTCGAGCGTGAGATTTATGAACGCAAGCAGATTGAAAAAAAATTGCGGGAAAGTGAACAGAAGTTCAGGGAATTAAGTATCAAGGATGGATTGACCGGGCTCTACAACGCGAGGTATTTTTTCCGGCAGATAGAAGCGGAGCTGGAGCGGTGCACCCGTTACGGTCACACCCTTTCCCTCATTCTCCTGGATATCGATGATTTCAAGCTCTACAATGATACCTATGGGCACCTGAACGGGGACCGAGTTCTCGAATGTTTGGCGAGTGTTATCTTGAAAATGATCAGAAAAAATGACATTGCGTTTAGATACGGGGGGGAGGAATTCATTGTTCTGCTTCCTGAAACCGAGGCCTCTGAGGCGATCAATGTAGCAGACCGTATCCGGACCTGTTTTTCTCAAACCAACCAGGTCAGGCATGATACATCGACCCATGTCTATAAAACAATCAGCATTGGAGTGGCCCAGTACCAGTCAGGTGAAAGTTCCTCACAATTGATAGAACGAGCTGATAAATTTATGTATGCAGCCAAGTCCAGCGGCAAGAACAGAATTGTCAGTTCATAGTATCCGGCACAACGGGTGAGATGATATCATGACAGATGATACACCGCAAAGCGACCGTGGGACTCTTAAGCAATACGATGCCTTCAGCCACGCCCTTTTTGAAAAATCGGGTGGGGCTTTTTTTATCCTCGACGATCAGGGGGAGGTGGTCATGGTCAACGGTGAGGCCGCTTCCCTCACCGGCCATTCTCCCAGAGAATTGTCCACCGGCATGTTCCAGGATATCCTGCCTTCAGGCATGGTGGGTATTTTTCAAAGCCAGCATGCCCGTCTTTTTTCAAATGCAACCTCTTCCGTGGACTACAAACTGTGTCTTAAAACCGCTCAGGGCATGGTCAGGGAAATGGTGGTCACTGAATCGCGCATTCCGGATTCCCCCCATGTCATCCTTGCGGTCTGGCCGACTGCAGAAAGAGGGGAACTCCATGATACCCTCAAGGTGCAGATGACGATTTTTCAGCAGTTTCTGGCCAATTCGCCCCTGGCCACCTGTATGGTCGATTCGATGGGCAGGGTTGTTTTTGCCAACGAGGAGTTTGGCAGGCTTTTTGGTTATACACTCCTGGAAATCAAGGACCAGGGGTTGGAAATGCTTTATCCTGAAAATCACAAGAAAAGTGAAGCCCGCTTTCTTCAGGCCGTGCTCGCGGGTAAAACCGTCCAGGTCGAGGTGTCGCGCAGACGCAAGGACGATACCCTCATCCCTGTTTCGCTGACAGGCTACCCCCTTGTCATCGGTGGAGAACATCTTGGAGCGGTATTTTCGTATCGGGATATTTCCGAACGCAAGGTCTATGAAGATGAGCTGACCAGACAGGCACTCCATGATACCCTGACCCAGCTCCCCAACCGCGCCCTTTTCATGGAACGGTTGAGCTATTTTCTAAATCGCTGTCATCGGAAATCCTGTGCCAAATCAGTCGTTTTCATGATCGATCTGGACAGGTTCAAATTGATCAACGACAGTCTCGGACATCTCATGGGAGATGCCCTGCTTGTTAAAATCGCCAGAAGACTGGAGGGTTGCCTGCGTCCCCTGGATACGGTCGCCCGCCTTGGAGGGGACGAATTCGGCGTGATTCTGGATGACTATGAGAATAAACACGATGTGGTGCAGATTGCCAAACGCATTCTCGAAGAGATCTCCAGGCCGCTTTTCATTGGCGCTCATGAAGTGTATTCCGGCGCGAGTATGGGCATTGTCTTTGTGACCAGCGAGTATCAGCGGCCAGAAGACATACTCCGTGATGCCGATATTGCCATGTACCGGGCCAAGAGCCTGGGCCGGGGCCGTTTCAAGGTTTTCAGCAGGAATATGCATGAGAATGCCGTGGAAACCATGTCCCTTGAAAACGACATTCGCCAGGGTCTGGCACGACAGGAGTTTTCTGTCGCCTACCAGCCGATCATTTCTCTTGAATCGGGGATGATAACCGGTGTGGAGGCCCTGGCCAGATGGAACCACCCCACCAGGGGTGCCATCTCGCCGACGCGATTTATTCCCATTGCCGAGGAAAGCGGATTGATCGTCCCACTGGGCAAGACCATCCTGACCAGGGCCTGTCAGGACATGGTTTCCTGGCACAAACTCGCACCGGACAAGGCCCCCCTGCTCTTGTCCGTGAATATGTCCCCCAAGCAATTCTTTCAGCCCGACCTGGTGGATTCGGTGAATTATATTCTGGCCAAGACCGGGTTGTCCCCAACGTACCTGAAAATCGAGATCACCGAATCTGTCATTCTGGACAATGCCAAGGAGGTGATCCACAAACTCGAGACCTTCAAGAAAATGGGGATCAGATTCAGTATCGACGATTTTGGCACAGGCTATTCCTCCATGGCCTACCTGCAGAAGTTTCCGGTGGATCAGCTCAAGATCGATCTGAGTTTCGTGCGCGACATGCACATAAACAATGACAATCTGGAAATTGTCCGGGCGATCATCCGCCTGGCCCACAGCCTGCGTCTCAATGTGGTTGCCGAGGGGGTTGAGCAGTCCGTGCACAAGGATTTGCTCTCGTCCATGGAGTGTGATTTCGGGCAGGGGTATTTCTTTTCCCGGCCGGTTTCAGCCGAAAACATGGATCTTTTGCTTCAGGGGAAGGATTGATTGCGCATCTATCTCGTTGGTGGGGCTATTCGTGACGACCTGCTTGGAAGACCTGTCAGCGACAAGGATTATGTTGTCATCGGTGGGGATCACAAGCGTTTTCTGCGCAGGTTCCCCAGGGCCCGGAAGGTGGGGAGAAAGGCAGCCGTTTACTATCTGCATGGCGACGAATACACGATTTCTCCGGCAGAAAGCATTGAGCAGGATCTCCTGGCGCGGGATCTGACCATCAACGCCCTGGCCAGAGACCAAAACGGTACGCTCATAGCCCATCCCAAGGCCCTCGAGCACCTGGAAGAGAAGATTCTCTATCCGGTCTCGCGGGCCAATTTTTTTGCCGATCCGGCCCGTGTTTTCAGGGCGGCCCGTTTTGCGGCCTGTCTGCCGGATTTTTGTATGCATCCCGAGCTGATTGCACTCATGCGCGAGGTGGTTACTCAAGGGGGCTGCCGCACCCTTGCCGCAGAACGGGTGGGCAACGAATTGCTCAAGGCTTTGTCCTGCCCGGTACCCAGTCGCTTTGTACGTTACTGCGAGCAGGCAGGGGCATTAGGGGACTGGTTCAGGGAGCTTGAGCCGGCCGCAAAAATTCCCGCAGGACCATTCCCCTATCACGATGAAACGATTTTGGAGCATCTGTGTCAGGTCATGGACCGACTTGCCGGGGACCGGTTTCTCGTCTGGATGGGACTGTGTCACGATTTGGGCAAGATAGTGACCCCGTCGTCCTTGTGGCCCGCACATCATGGCCATGACAGGGCAGGCGTCACGATAGCCCGGGATATGGGAAGACGGTTACGTCTCCCCGCACAGATGATTCGGGCCGGGATGGCAGCGGCCAGGTGGCATATGGTTTTGGCCCGATATCACTCGTTGCGTCCCGGCACGCGCGTGGACCTGCTTTCCGCTGTGGGATCAGAGGATCTGCTTGCTGCATTGTGTGCCCTGGTGGTTGCGGACGGGGGGGAAGACATGAAAAAGCAGGTTCTTGAGGATTTCAGGATCATTGGCAATGTCCACCTTCCTCTATCATGGCAGGGGCGCGGCGTTCGCTCCGGAGAAAGACTGCGGGTACTCAAGGCGCAGGCGCTTGCCGACCGTTCGCGTGTTTGCCCATAGATTGGCGTCTATCCGGTCATATGCGTTTTATGACACGACTTCCTGTATCTTTGTCCCCCGCCGGGTTCCAATGAGTATTCGGGTCTGTTTTGACATAATATGTTTTATATGGGTTTCAGTGTATTGAGAAATCCCATTGACGCAAGTCGTGGTTGATACTACGGCTTCAAATATTCTTGCGTTATACTGCAGGGAAAAGGTCCAACAGACTGCTTGCTTGGCTACCATGAAGACCTCCGCATCCATGTCGGTGATGATGTCAAACCACATGGACTCGGAATGTATGAAGGTTGTGTCGCACACAGGGATTTTCCCTCTGACCGGTCAAATTGTGGTCATGTGCGACTCTGATTTTCGTTGTCAGAAGGATGTAACGGGTCACTGGCTGATTCAAAAAAGTCTATGGGAGATGTTATGGTGTTTGGAAGATTGATACTAACCATGTTCTGGGTTTTGGGATGTATGCTCGTGACCGGGCCATCCTGGGCCGGAGACTATGTGGGTTCGAAATCCTGTGCCGATTGTCATGAAGAGGAGCATTCCACTTTCGTGAAATATTCCAAGAAGGCACATTCCTGGAAGGGCGTCGAGAAAATGCTGCCCAAACTCGAGGTCGAGGAACAAAAAACCTGTTTCAACTGCCATACCACCGGATACGAGAAGGGCGGTTTTGTTTCGTACGCCAAGACTCCTGAACTCGCTGACGTAGGGTGCGAGACCTGTCACGGGCCCGGCAGGGAGCATGTTGAAAGTGGCGGAGACCCCGAGTTGATTACGCACAAGCCGAGTATAAGCAGCTGCAGCAGCTGTCACAATTCCCAGCGCGTCCAGGATTTCAACTACAAACCCCTGCTCTATAGCGGCGCGCACTAGGAGGGACCATGAATATATTCAAGAAATCCCTCAACGCCAAGATCGGTCTGCTGGTTTCCTCCCTTTCATTTCTTGGTTTTGCGGTTGTCGTTGGACTGGCCATTTACTGGCAATATACCGGCATGGTCGGCCAGCTCGGGGACGGTGTGAACCGGTCTGCTGAACTGCTCATGCACGCCATCGAACGTCCCATGATCATCGGTGATGATGATGCTACGCGCAGTGAAGTCATGGATGTTGCTGAAAAATTTCCCGACACCAATCTTTTTCTCACCGATTTCAGGGGTAATGTGACCTATAGTACCGATCCCCAGGCCCTGCGCAAGGATTTCAACGGGTACTACAGTGATCCGCACGTGGCAGATTTCGCCCTCGAGGCCATTGAAAGCCAGATGGCTGACAATGCCCTGATAGGTGTGGACGGCAAGGATCTCTTTGTCCGTTCCATCTCCATCATGAACGCCCCCTCATGCTATCATTGCCATGGCGCGTCCAAGGAGATTCTTGGAACCATGGTTTTTGTCCAGGATGTCACCAGCCAACTGGGGACCATCAACAATCATATTTTCAAGATCATTCTGGTCTGCATTGTCGGCCTTGTCGTGCTGATCGGGTTGGTAACCAGATTCATACAGGTCGGGGTGATCAAGCGTATAGCCACTATCGTCGGTGCCTCCCACAAAGTGTCCGAGGGAGATTTCTCGGCCAGTTTTGACGACGGGTCTCCGGACGAACTGGGTGTTCTTTCAGATAATCTGGGAAAGATGGTCGATACCCTCAAAGAGCAGCTTGGTTTTTCCAAGGGTATTCTCCTCGGGATGACGGTTCCCTGCTATGTGGTTGACACGGATGAAAAGATCACCTTTGTGAATAGGGCTACCCTGGAGCTTATCGGGGTGGAAGGAAATCCCGGGGATTATGTGGGAACCTCCATTGCCGAGTTTTTGTATCAGGATCCCAAACATCCCACAGTAGTCGGCAGGGTCATGCGGGAAAGGGTGGTCATTGAAAAAGAGCATATGGATGTCAACAACCGCAAGGGACGCGAGGTCTATGGGCTGATCGATGCAGCTCCCCTGCATGATCTGGACAACAAGCTTATTGGTGCCTTTGCCCTGATTACGGATCTTTCGGAAATCCAGGCTCAGCAAAAAACCATTGAAGAGCAGAACGCGATTATTGCCGACGCGGCCAAGGATGCTCACAATATTTCCGGAAGTGTTGCCCAGGCGGCTGAAGAACTGGCTGACCAGGTCGCCCAGGCCAGTCGGGGCGCTGATGAACAGCGTGCCCGGATCACGGAAATGGCCACGGCCGTGGAACAGATGAACGCCACGGTCATGGAGGTTGCCCAGAACGCTTCCGAGGCGGCTTCCAATGCCGATCATACCAAGGAACAGGCCCAAACCGGCATGACTGATGTCAATCAGTCTATTGCCGCCATCAGTACGGTTCAGAATCGTGTCCATCAGATGAAGATCCATATGGACGGATTGGGACTGCAGTCTGACGAGATCGGCAAGATCATCAACGTGATCAATGATATCGCCGATCAGACCAATCTGCTCGCCCTGAACGCAGCCATCGAGGCGGCCCGGGCAGGTGACGCTGGAAGAGGGTTCGCGGTCGTTGCCGACGAGGTTCGTAAACTGGCGGAAAAGACCATGTCCGCAACCAAGGAAGTAGCCTCGGTGGTCCACGGTATTCAGAGCGGGACCAAGACCAGCCTCAAAGAAATGGATCTGGCCAACGAGGAAGTGGAAAGGACGGCCAAACTCGGCAAGCAGGCCGGATCGTCCCTGGAGAAGATCGTGGGGTTTGTCGATGCCTCGGCCGACCAGGTCCGGGCCATAGCCACGGCATCGGAAGAACAGTCGGTCTCCTCGGAACAGATAGCCCGTTCGGCCGAAGAGGTGAACATCATCGCCTCGGAAACCGCCCAGGCCATGAACGAATCCACCAACGCCGTGAACAGTTTGTCCCAATTGGCCGCCGATTTAAACAAGATTATCGAGAGAATGCGCAGATAGGCCGTCTGGCTGTGGACCAGCGTGCCTCACAGGTAGCCGGTTCTCGACCAGTTCATTGGGATCACCATGATCAGTTCATTCCCCGGAATCACAAGGATGATTCCGGGGAATGTTTTTTGATGCGTTGGTTGTCCTTGAAGGTGAACGGCTGCTGGGGTAAGCGAAAATGTCATCACTATGTGCGTACGATGATCATAGTATTTCAACCACCAAGGAGAAGATGACCATGATAACCCGTGAAAAGGCCCTGGAGCTTTTACAGGCCAATATTCCTGAAAAAAATCTCATCAACCACAGTCTGGAGTCCGAGGCCGTATTGCGTGCTTTGGCCCGGGAAAAGGGACAGGATGAGGATCTCTGGGGGTTGGTCGGACTGCTGCACGATCTGGACTATTCAAAGGTTGCCGATACGCCTGAAAAACACGGCCTGGTCGGGGCCAAAATGCTCGAGGGAGAGCTTCCGCAAGAGGCGCTCTACGCCATCCGGGCCCACAACGACATGACCGGGGTCGAACCGAGAACAGAGCTGGATTTTGCCCTCAGGTGCGGGGAGACCGTGACCGGACTCGTTCACACCGCTGCCCTGGTCAGACCCACGCGTATGGAGGGAATGAAGGCCAAGAGTCTGAAAAAGAAGATGAAGGACAAGGCCTTTGCCGCCTCGGTCAACAGGGATACTATCCGTGAGTGCGACAAGATCGGCCTGGAACTCGGGGCCTTTTTGACCCTGGCCATCGGTGCGGTCTCTGAAATCGCCGATCAGGTCGGTCTCACTGACGAGGGCTGAACCCATGCAACCCGGATGCAGAACCATTCTTGGCAATCGGCTCGAGGATCTAGTGGATCGTCTGGCCGCGAACATGGGTCGTCCTCTGGACGATCCCCTCGAGCCGGAGTGCGTCATTGTCCAGAGCCAGGGAATGGCCAGGTATCTTTCCCTGGAGCTGGCCACGCGCTGGAATATCTGCGCCAACATGAGCTTTCGGTTTCCAGTGGTCTTTTTTTATGACCTTTTCCGGATGCTGCTCGAGGACACTCCCCTGGAGTATCCCTTTGCCAAGGAGAAGATGAACTGGGAACTCATGGATATCCTGCCCGGGTTTGCCGAACACTCCCACGGGGGGCCGGTTGCCGGGTATCTGAGCGACGGCCGGGGTCTTAAAATGTACCAGCTGGCCGAAAAGATCGCCTATCATTTCGACCAGTATCTTATCTTTCGACCGGAGATGATCCATGCCTGGGAGCGGGGTGAAACCGTGTTCAAGGATGCCGCGCACGAGGTCTGGCAGGCATCCCTGTGGCGGGAATTGACTCGCCGCCTCGGTTCGACCAGCCACCGGGCCGCCTTGACCCGGCGCTTCCTGGATCGTCTTGCCTCGGTGGATACCCTGCCTATGGGATTTCCCCACCGGATTGCCATTTTCGGCATCTCCAGCCTTCCCCCCATGTATCTGGACATCCTCCGCGAGTTGGGCAGGCACATTCCCGTTGATCTCTATCTTTTGAGCCCCTGCAGGGAGTACTGGGCGGATATCGTCCCCCGCAAGGAAAAGGCGCGTCGTGCTTTAAGCCCGGAACATGCGGGTGGGGCAGAACCGCTTGAAACAGGTAACGACCTGCTCGCTTCTCTCGGACGACTGGGAAGGGATTTTCAGGATCTGCTCATTGTTCATTCGTTACTTGAGCAGGATGAGCAGGTTTTTACAGATCCCGGCAATGATACGCTGTTACGCGAGGTCCAGGGCGATATGCTGCGCATGGAAAATCCACCGGAAAGGGGCCGCGGGGAGTTTGTGATCGATGATTCCGTGCGTATCGCCTCCTGCCACAGCCCCATGCGGGAAATGGAGGCCTTGCACGATCATCTGCTCGATCGGCTGCAGCACCGCGAGGATCTGGGTCCTGAGGATATCGTGGTCATGTGTCCGGATATCGGTGCCTATGCCCCCTATATCCAGGCCGTGTTCGGGGCACGCAGGGATGAAAAAACGTTTATCCCCTTTCATATCGCCGATCAGACCAGGGAAGAGGAGCATCCTGCGGTCAGAGGATTGTTTCAGGTTCTCGATCTGACAGCTTCCCGGTTTGAAGCCTCTGCGGTCCTCTCCCTGCTTGACGTCTTTCTTTTCAGGGAAAAAGCAGGACTTGATGAGGACGATGTAAACGCAATCCGTGAATGGGTGGCTGCGGCCGGGATCAATTGGGCCGTGGATGGAGAATTCAAGCAGAAGCTCGGTCTGCCCGGTTATCGTGAGAACACCTGGGTTTCCGGGATTGAGCGCATGCTTCTCGGGGTGATGATGCCGGGGGGGATGTGGGAGACGGAAGAAGGGAGACGGGAGAAGGGAGACGGGAGAAGGGAGACGGGGGGGGGCGTGATTGTTCCCTTTGATCTGATCGAGGGGGGGCAGGCCGAGGTTCTTGGGCGGTTTGTGGAGTTTGTGCGTGTTCTGTTCGCTCATGTCGGCAATCTGGAGCATCCCCGTTTAGCAGAAGCCTGGCGGGAGGATCTCACGAGGCTGATGAATGATCTGATGCAGGCCGGGGAGGGCCTCGAAGAGGGGCTTTTGGAACTGGTTACCGGGATCGAAGATGTGTTTGCCAGGGCTGAAGCGAGCGGGTTTACAGGGGATCTGGATTTTTCAACGGTCCGGTATCTGCTCAAGGGGGCCTTTGGTGATACTGCTTCGGGGGGCCGTTTTCTTTCCGGCGGGGTGAGTTTTTGCACCTTGCAGCCCATGCGCAGTATTCCCTTTAAAATTGTCTGCCTGGTCGGTCTTTCCGATGGGGCGTTTCCCCGTCAGGACCGCTCTCCCGGGTTCGATCTCATTCGCGCGTCCATGCGCAAGGGCGATCGTTCGCTGCGCATGGACGACAGGTATCTTTTTTTGGAGGCCCTTATCTCTGCCCGGGAGGAAATATATTTTTCGTATCTGGGCCAGGACGTGCGGGATAATGCGAGTCTTCCCCCAAGTGTGCTTTTAAGCGAGGTCATGGAGTATCTGGACAGCTACTATCCCGTAAAACAGGGAAAACTTTCACACCAATTGACCGTCAAACACCGGTTGCAGGGGTTTCATCCCTCCTATTTCGATGCTGCTTCGCCGCTTACCAGTTATGTTGCCGACAATTTGCAGGGCGCGATACAACTGCTTGAGCCCAGGATATCCTCTCCCTTTATTCAGGGCGATCTCGGTCAGTCGGATGCGCCTGATCGCGACCTCAGCCTGGATGCGTTTATCGGATTCTGGAAAAATCCGGCCAGATTCCTGGTTACAAATCGTCTGGGCATTACCCTTGGCACAACGCAGGAAGGCGTGCGGGATGTGGAGCCGTTGGAGCGTCTCGATTCTCTTGTCAGTTATTTGATGGGGCAGGACCTGATACATGCGGATCAGGCTGTGCTGGAGCATGCCTATGTCCGGGCCCGGGGAACCAATGTGCTCCCTCCGGGAAATATGGGACGGCAGGAGTTCGAAGGATTGTACCGTGATGTGGCGGCCATGCAGGCGGGCATGGAAACGATTACCGGCGGGGAAAACAGGCTTGAACCCTTATCCGGGACCATTGTCTGTAAAAATCATGATATTCAGGCCGTACTTGGTGATGTCTTTTCAAACGGACAGGTGCTCGGACGGTTTGCCAAGGCCAAGGCCAAGGATTTTTTAAGCGTCTGGATCAAGCACCTCGTGGTGCAGCTTCTCGCGCCGTCCATAACAATGCGCACGACCTGGATGGTTGCCAGGGACGGGATATGGCGTTTTGATCCCCTGGACGATGCCCGGCCCATTCTCGAAGGTTTGCTGACCCTGTTTGATCAGGGGCAGCATGAGTGTCTTCGGTTTTTTCCGACCGCATCCCATGTTTTTGCGGTGGAAAGCGCAAAGGGTATTTTTCGGGCCCGCGCAAAGGCCAGGGAAAAATGGCTGGGATCGGATTATTCGCCCAGTGAAAAAGATGATGCGTATTTTTCCCTCTGTTTTCGCGATGTGGACGCCCTTGACGAGCGTTTTGAGGAGTTGGCGACCTCGGTATTCGGACCCGTGGTGGATACTGTGAGCAAGGAAGGATGACCAGAATGAAGGCCGAGACACTCGACATCTCCACCGTGGTCCTGGAAAAGACCAATCTCATCGAGGCCAGCGCCGGGACCGGAAAGACCTATGCCATTGCCGCATTGTATCTGCGATTGATCCTTGAACAGGGACTGACCGTGCAGCAGATTTTAGTGGTCACCTACACCAAGGCGGCAACTGCCGAACTCAGGGATCGGATCAGGGGACGCTTACGGGACGCATCGTTGTCCCTGCAGGCGGATGAACAAAGCGAAGAACCGTTTTTGCGGGAGCTTGTCGCACGGGTTCGAACCACTGGTGAACAGGATCTCGCCCTGAACAGACTGACACTCGCCCTGCAGAGTTTTGACGAGGCCGCGGTCTTCACCATCCACGGATTCTGCCAGCGGGTGCTCACTGAAAATGCCTTTGAAAGCCAGGAGACCTTTGACGCCGAGATCATCACCGATCAGTCGGGATTGATACATGGTATTGCCGAGGATTACTGGCGAATGCATTGCCTGGGAGTATCGCCCCTGTTTGCAAAATATCTTCTGGGCAATGAAAAAAAATTCTCCTTGAGGATACTTTGTTCGCTGGCCCAGACCCTTGTCAATTATCAAAAAACCGTGATCGAACCCCAGGGGGACGCGCCGGATACCCGCAAACTCGAGGATATATACAGCAGCAGATTCAAGGATGCGCGTGCAATATGGGAGCAAAGCAGGGAAGAGGTTCGGGAAATCCTTTACAAGCACTCATCCCTGAAACGGCAATCGTACAACGTGAAATCTGCTGTCCCCAAGCTGGTTCGGGGTCTTGAGATCCTTTTTTCTGAAGAGCCGACCCTGGCCCTGCCGGAAAAGTTCGAGCTGGTGACCCGGTCCTTTCTGGTTCCCGGAAAAGGATGCAAGGTACGAATGGAGCCTCCTGAACATCCTTTTTTCGAGGCCTGTGACCATCTTGGAGCGGCACACGTTGAACTCGAAAAAGGGTTCACGGATCGGATCGTCTCCCTCAAGGTCGGATTTGCCGCCTACCTGGCCCGCGAATTGGCCGCACGCAAACAAAAGAACAATGTCTACGGGTACGATGACATGCTTCTTCGGGTCAGAAACGTGCTCAGGGACGGGAACACTGTGTTGCAGGATGTTGTCAGGTCCACATATGCGGCCGCACTCATCGACGAATTTCAGGATACCGATCCAGTCCAGTACGACATTTTTTCGACCCTCTTTTCGACCCCCTCGCACATCCTCTTTCTTATCGGCGATCCCAAGCAGGCCATCTACGGGTTCCGCGGGGCCGACATCTTCACGTACATGCAGGCTGCAAATCGGGTCGACCGCGTCTATACCATGGATACCAACTGGCGCTCCGAGCCAGGACTTCTGCATGCGGTCAACCATGTATTCTGCCGGATGACCCTTCCTTTCGTGTTTCAGGAAATCGGATTTGAATCTGTGCGTCCGGCTCCCAAACCCCGGGGCCGTCTCAATGTACACGCCGGGATGGAAGACTTTTTTTCAAGCGAGTTCCCGGATCGACAGGATCTCGCACAGGCCTTCATCCGGGCCGCAGAAAGCCCCTTGCATCTCTGGTTTCTGGACAAGGAAACCCTGGCCCCGAACAGCAAAGCGGAAATCCCCAAGGAAACCGCGGTACAGCGTCTGGCAGAGGGGATCGCTGCCGAGGCCTCCCGTCTCGTGCGCATGGGACGGCTGGGACTTGTCACCGTGGGAACGGACCAGGAGCCTGTCGAACCCAGACATCTGGCCGTTCTGGTACGAACCAACAAACAGGCCGTCACTGTCAAGCATGCCCTTGAGAAGTGCGATCTTCCCGGTGTCATCGCGGGAAGCGGCAATGTCTTTCATACCGACGAGGCCCGGGAAATGCTCCGTGTCATGGACGGGATTGTCGAATGCGGGACACCTTCCCGGGTCAAATCCGCCCTGTCCACCCGGATGCTTGGGTTCGATGCGCTCATGATCGACGCGTTGCAGGATGATGAAGAAGAGTGGGACCGGATTCTGACGGATTGTATCGCCATGCGAGCCCTTTGGGTCACTCGGGGGTTCATGGGTTTTTTTTCGGTCCTGATGACCACCTTTGAAGTCCGTCCCCGTCTTCTCGGCATGCAGGCGGGAGAGCGCATGCTGACCAATGTCCTCCACCTCATGGAGATTCTGCACACGGCCGAGCAGGAGCATGGGCTGAATATGTCCGGTCTGCTGACCTGGTTTGCCGACCATTGCAGTCGTGACGACGACACGAACGAAGAACATCAGCTTCGGCTTGAAAGCGACGAGCTGGCCGTGCAGATCGTGACTATCCACAAGAGCAAGGGGCTGCAGTATCCGGTTGTTTTTTGCCCGTTTCTCTTCGAAGGGGAGCGAAAAGACTCCAAGGTCCTGATTCATGATCAGACCAGCACAACCAGTCTGCTGGATATGAGCGATCCCGCATCACCCAAGCGCAAAGAGATTGCATCCCGGGAGGCCCTGGCCGAAAACATGCGTCTTGCCTATGTGGCCCTGACACGGGCCGAGTCGAGGTGCTATCTGGCGTGCGGCAGGATCGGCTCGGGGGAGTCTTCCGCCATGGCCTATCTTTTTTCGGGATATCGGCCAGGTGAAAACTTCGAGCTTAGGGAACTTGTCGATACCTGGAAAGGGATCGACAACGGGCAAATGTTCGAGGAGCTTGGAAAACTCGAACACGAGATCAAAGAATGCAGCGTGTACCCCATGCCTGAAGCAGCCGGGAAATCCGCGGTTTGTTCGGACGTGAGACTGCGCGCGCGCCTCGAACTGCCTGCATTTTCGAGGACCATTGAACAGCGGTTTGGGATCTCCAGCTTTTCCTCCCTGGTCAGGGGAAAGGAGCATACGGCCCGGCCCGGTTTTGACGAACCTGTGGAACCCTCGTGGGAGATCGGCGAGAGGCAAGAGGATTCGTTTTTTTCTTTTCCCAAAGGCGCGGGACCTGGAACCATGCTCCATGACGTCCTTGAGCATCTCGATTTCACGTCTAGGGATCCGGAAGCATCGGCACCATTGATTCGGGAAAAACTCCAGCGTTACGGCATGGAGGAAAAATGGACCCCGGTTGTGACTGCGGCCATGCAGGAAGTGATCAGCGCGGATCTCGGGTATGGATTTTCTTTAAGTGAGATAGGTAACGCCCTGCCGGAAATGGAATTTCACTACCCTTTGAAAGAGGTGAGTTCTCATGGATTGAATGATCTGTACAGAAAGTGGGGACACACCCTGCCTGAATCCTTTCCCGCCCGCATGGACGGGCTGCGTTTTTCCCAAAGACAGGGATTCATGCTCGGATTCATCGACCTGGTCTTCAGATACCAGGGCAAATGGTATCTCCTTGACTGGAAGTCCAACCATCTGGGCAATGATTTCAACCACTACAGCCAGGACCATCTGACAAAGGCCATGGCCGAACACATGTACTTCTTCCAGTCACACATCTATGCCGTGGCCCTGGATGGCTATTTGCAAATGCGTCTTCCACAAACCTATGCGTACGAACGCGATTTCGGCGGCATCATCTATGTCTTCCTGCGCGGGGTGAACGCGAAACTGGGTCCAGAATACGGAATCTACCGGGAGAAACCCGAACCCGGATTTATTCGGGAATTGTCGGATTATCTGATCGGGTAAAGGCAGGGGGCTTTCTCCCTGTGTCAGGAAAGATGTTGAGACACTTTCAAAAAAGAAGGAATAGGGGCGCAGTAGTCCGCAGTGCCCCCACAGTGCGCAGTACGCAGTGCCCCGTAGTACACAGTACGCAGTGCGCAGTGCGCAGGGAAAAGATCCGGAAAAGGGACAAATTTTTCAGGGTTCGACAGGATAGTTTCAGAAAAGGGAGACCTGTTTTTTGGGATTCGACAGCTTTTGCTGATCAGTGATCAGCAGCGTCATTTTTCGTGTATCAATTTTTACTTCCAGGGATGTTTTCGTTCTTGGGTCTGGGAATGAAGGTATGACAACTGATCGGTCTCAACTCGTTGTTTTTTCCAATTTCGTGGTTCGTCTGAAACAAACCGGTTTGTTTTCGGCTCTTGATATCCATCTGGCTTCTTTTGTCTGTCGGCTGGAGAACGTGGATGATTCCCTGCTCGCGCTCAGTACGGCCCTGCTCAGTCGTCATACCGGACAGGGGAATATCTGTCTCGATATCTCGGCGGTCGATCCCGCTCTGACGCGTGCGCTTGAAGATCACGGGATCGTTTTGCCGGATACAAAAGCGTGGGCAGAGAAACTGCGGTAT
Organism: Desulfoplanes sp. PS50; assembly: GCF_053851535.1. Classification (NCBI taxonomy): domain Bacteria; kingdom Pseudomonadati; phylum Thermodesulfobacteriota; class Desulfovibrionia; order Desulfovibrionales; family Desulfoplanaceae; genus Desulfoplanes; species Desulfoplanes sp. PS50. The sequence goes on from NZ_JBSPZA010000018.1 coordinate 17,508, forward strand.
TCGCCCGTGGTCGGTCTGCCGGGCGAGGATCTGCCGCTTATTCTCGACGGGTCCCGTTTGTACATGAAGCGCTATTTTGATTATGAAAACGATTTGGCATCCGATCTCGTTCGATTGGCTCGGGACCGGGTCGTGGGCATCGATGGCGCGTTGTTGGGGCGGGGGTTGAACAGGTATTTTCCGGACACGGAAAACGGCGGGTTCTGGCAGAAGGTGGCCGGATTTGCCGCAGTGACCAAAAGACTGTGCGTCATCTCCGGGGGGCCGGGCACCGGCAAGACGACCACGGTGGCCAAGATTCTCGCCCTGATTCTCGAGCAGACCAGGGAGCCTGTGCGTATCGCCCTGGCCGCACCCACGGGCAAGGCGGCAGCGCGTCTTGGAGAGTCGTTGCAGGGGATAGGAAAGCGTCTCGATCTGCCCGAAGATGTGGTCGAGCGCATGCCCACCTCGGCCGTGACCCTGCATCGCCTCTTGGGGTGGATTGCCGGAAGTCCCCGATTCCGGCACGACCGGGACAACCCACTCAACATCGATCTCCTTGTCCTTGACGAGGTTTCCATGGTCGATCTTCCGCTCATGGCCAAGACGGTTCAGGCCCTGCCGACTCATGCACGACTCATTCTTTTGGGCGACAGGGATCAGCTCGCGTCGGTTGAGGCCGGGGCCGTGCTGGGAGACATCTGTGGGCGGGATCGGCTGGAGGTGTTTTCATCCTCCTTTGTCCGTGATTATGCCCGAACCGTCGGCCCGGGAAACAATCCAAAAGAACCGCTTCCCCGGCAGGGTCAAGGAACAGGGCTTGTGGATGCGGTCGTACCGCTCACAAAAAGCTACCGTTTCGGCGAAAAAAGCGGGATCAAGCGTCTAAGTCTTGCTGTGCGAGATGGTGACGCTGCCGGGGCTCTCACTGTCCTCACATCGCAACTGTCCGACATCTCCTGGATCAACACCCGAAACGCAAACGACCTGTCAGAGGCTGTCAAATCCATGGTCGAGGAGGGGTTTCTGCCTGCCTTTGCCTCGCACGACGTCATGACAAGGTATGATCATCTGCAGCGATTCAGAATCCTCTCTCCGGTCCGTGAGGGTATGCGCGGTACCGTCAATTTGAACCGCATGGTCAGGAAGTTCCTTGAAACCCATGCGGTCATGGAAGCCCGCATTCCCTGGCCCGACGGACTTTTGGTCATGGTTGCTGCCAATGACTATGCGGTCCGCCTCTACAATGGCGATATCGGACTCGTTGCCCTTGATGACGAAAAACGGCCCCGCATCCACTTCCCGGACCCGGACAAGGGCGGCATGCGCTCCATCGCCCCGGTACGCCTCCCGCCATATGAACCCGCCTTTGCCATGACCGTGCACAAGAGCCAGGGTTCCGAGTTCGACCACGTCCTCTTGGTGCTCCCTGAAACAGACCTCCCCGTGCTGACAAGGGAACTTCTCTACACCGCCATCACCCGGGCCAGACAAAAGGTCACCCTGATCGGTGACCCCGAAATCTTTGCCCGGGCTGTAGGCCGCGGGATTGAACGGGGATCGGGGTTGGGGGAGAGACTTCACGGTTTGATGTGAGTGAAAAGTGTCACATGCAGGTGGATGGTTACGGTGCAAAATGGTCATACCAATGTATTGGCAGCGAGTATGCCACACGTGCCTCTATCTTGAAAAAGGTTTTTCCCGTCTGCAGGCATTATCGAGAGTAAGCAGGCCGCATCTCGTTTTCATCTTGACGGCTGTCAGCAGCTTTTCCTGCTTGAAGAAGTCTGACCCTTCGCGAGGGGCCACCAATGGGCAGAAATCCGTATGTTTTTTTAGAATTTATTATATTGTTTTAATATGTTGGCTTGCCTAAAAGAGAATGGTCCAATTGATTATTTTGTCTTGAAAATGACTTGTTTTTAGTCTAATAATTTTTTTAACAAACTTTTTTTTATTTGATTGACTGCTCATGCGAATAACAATTAAAAGTCATTTCATCTCATTTCACGTTTTTCAGACGGAGGGCTCCATGAAAACAAAGGTGTTGTCAGGCATAGCGTTCGTACTTGCGCTCGTGTTTTTATGCTCAGGAACAGGTTTGGCGGCTATAGACGATGCCGCACTGAACCAATCAAAAGTTGCTGTTGCAGCTGCGGCACGGGCCGGTAACACGGTTGCCCTTCAACAATTGGTTGAACAGGGAGTGATGGCCCAGGCAGGACTTACTGCTGCCGAGCAGACCGAAGTGGTGGCGGCATTGGTGGCCGAGGCCATGCAGAATGCCCCGGCAGGCCAGCAGTCAGATGTTGCAGCCGCAGCTTCCTCAGGTGCAACCAGAGGTGCTGTTCAGGCCGCCTCTGCAGCCGGGCAGGATACTGCTGCAGCCGCCAAGGCCGCTTCTCTGGGAGCCAGTAAGGGTGCTGTTGAAGCTGCCGCAGCTACAGGACAGGACACTGCTGCAGCTGCCCGGGCCGCTTCTCAAGGTGCCAGCCAGGGCGCGGTTGAAGCCGCGGCAGCTGCAGGACAGGATGTTGCAGCTGTTTCCCAGGCTGCTGCCTCCGGGGCCAGTCAGGGGGCTGTTGAAGCCGCTGTGGCCACCCAGGGCGAGGCTGCAGCCGCAGCTGTCAGTCAGGCTGCTGCAGCAGGCGCTACTCAGGGTGCGGTTGCCGCCGCAGCAACTACAGGCCAGGATGCTGCGGCTGTCAGTCAGGCTGCTGCTTCCGGGGCTACCCAGGGGGCCAGCCAGGGTGCTGCAAATGCCGGAGCCAGTGCGGAAACTGTAGAGAGTGTCGCCGCCACCGCCAGCGCCGGGGCTACCGAAGGGGCAGCACAGGCTGCCGAAGATGCTGGAATCGACGCTGAGGCTGTGGCTGAAGCCGCATCCCAGGGCGCAGAGGAAGGGGCTGCTGTCGAGCCCGAGGCTGTCGAAGAGGCGCCAGAGGCTGAAGAAGCCGCGGAAGATCCAGGTCTGCCACCTACCGATGACGCTGATGATGAGGAAGAGGATGAGGATTACGACGATCCCGCTTCGCCGGCTGCATAATGATTTGCTCTGTGGCTGAAAGCCGGCAACCGGCTTTCAGCCGCTTCTTGATCAGTTTGTTGTTTGTTGTTTCAGCCATGTCGTGATCCAGTTTGCTGCACGGGTTCGAAGTTTTGCATTCTCGGGCGGTATGACAGAGAGCATTGTCGAACTATCAGGATAAAGCCTGGCTGTGTAGGAAAGTGCCTTTTTCCAGTTTCTCCCACTAAGGGCCAGGCTGTGATGAAAAAGGGTCTTTGAAAGATTAAGAGAATCTGATCGCTTCTTGGGTAACGAGTTGAAAATGTTTGCCAAGGGGTGGGTAAGGGGTTGTGGTGATTCTGCAATAGGTGTTTTGCTGCGCCACATCCAGTATTTTGCACTTTGAAACAGGGTCTCACCGTCTCTGGGTCGCAAATGGGCGGCCATTGTAAAGGCCATGCCCGCCTGTCCATAGAAGCGGTTGCGTACTGAGGGCTTTTGGTATCCAAGAGTCGCGTAGGTGCTGCCCAGTCGCCTCCACCATCTGCCTTCAAGGGGATTGAGGGCAAGGGCTTTTTCCAGGGCTGCACGGTGCTTGTCTAAGAGCGCCTCTTGAGAACCGATGGCTCGGGCAAGCTTGTAGTGAAATACCCCGTTGTGCGGGCTGAGTTCAATGGCTCGTTTAATGGATTGTTTTTCAGGTTGTTTGATTCGTTTCAATGTAGAATTTCGTTTGGTCGAGCAGTGAGCCTGACTCGCAGCGTGCTTAAACGAGATGGACATGCTCCAGGCTATACAAACGAATGCAAACAAATAAAGTATTCTTGTTGTAAGTTTTTTCATGACAATGGTTGCTTGTTAGGGGTTCGTGTGAAGAATTTCTTTTCGTACATCTCTTCATATCGATACGCATAGTAACCTGGAAGATGTTTGTCAAAGATAGTTACATTTGACCAAGCATGCGTTTATCTCATATAACGCTTTGTTCGCAATTATACGTTCAGCATTTATCAAGGGGGATTGTTATGGTTCGTCGGCGTTCAGAATTGCTTTTTACGATGATCTGCATGATCGGTGCGGTTTTTCTGGCCCAAAATGTTTTGGCGGCTGGAAATATTCAGATCGGACAGATCAAGGTTTTGCCTCGTGTGAATTACAAAGGCGAGTGGGAATCAAATATCTATCAGACAAAAGATGATGAAAAAAGTGATTACCTGCATCACATCGGTGCGGGATTGGGGCTTGATTACACGCGTGACAAGGACAACTATCTGCGTATCGGCTATGATGCCGTGAATGTCCGGTATAGCGAATACGACAAGAACAACTACTGGAAGCACAATGTTCTGGCCACGGCCGGATACAAATCACCCATCGGGTTCTATGCCCTGTTCTCTGAAAGATTCAACCAGTCATCCGATCCTTATGACGATGATGATGCCTACTCCAACGATGGTGACATCACCAAGCGCTGGACCAACGATGCCAAACTTGGTCTGGGATTTGAATTCAGTGACCGCATTCGGACCGAGGTCTATTACAAGAATTATATAAAGGAATTTCATTCTTTTAGTGACAAACACAAGGACCGGATGGAACATTCCCCGGGCATCATCGGGTATTACAAGTTCATGCCCAAGACCTCTGCATTGTTTGAATACCGGGCCACGTTTACAAAATATACCGAACAGGAAAGTATTTCAGACAATAACGAGAATTACGATGACAACACCTCGCAGGACTCCACGTATCATCGTGTTTTTGTCGGTCTGCACTGGGACGCCACAGCCAAGATCACCGGTGATCTGAAGCTTGGTTGGGGCTACAAGGACTATGACAACGACAAGGACAATAACGGCAACGATTACGACGACGACAGTTCCTGGATCGCGGAAACCAGGCTTGCCTACCAGCTTTTTCAGAAAACAAGCCTTCGGTTCAGGCTGATTCGTGAAGACAAGGATGACACCAATGGTGAGTCGAGCGGATACGAGCACACCAAGGTCGGCATCGGTTTCGACCAGGGCATAACCGATCAGTTGAAGGTTGTTGGTGATTTCGACTACACCCTTGATACCTTTGATTATGATGCTAAAGACGATAACGATGTCGATATTTATAACGCCAAAATCGGGCTGAACTACGATTTCAATGAATGGCTCGGGGCGGGTATCGCCTACAATTACAGGGACAAGTCAAACAGCGCCGGCTGGAAGAAGAATGACGACTACACCGACCATATCTGCAGCTTCAACGTAGGCGCACGTTTCTAATGCGGCCAAGCCGCAGTTTTAAGTTTTAGGTTTTAGGTTTTAAGTTCAGAGGGTTATAGATTTTTCTTTAACAGAATCTTCTGAGTAAGATACTAAAGAATGCATCGAATCCTGCATGATTCTTTTATACTACTGGCGAGATAGGAGGGGTATCGACCTGTCCGTCATCCACGACAAAGCCTATCCTCGAGAGGATAGGCTTTGTCGTGATGGGTACCTGGTTCGTAGCCATGGTTTTGACTGCCGTCTTGCGCGTGGAACCGGCTCATGCGGCCAGGCCGCAGTTTTACGTTTTAGGTTTTAAGTTTTAAGTTCAAGCAGTTATGGAATTTTCTTGTTTTTTTATAGCAGACTTTCGCGAGTAAGGTACTAATGCGGCCAAGCCGCAGTTTTAGGTTTTAGGTTTTAAGTTTTAAGTTCAAGCGGTTATAAAATTTTCTTGTTTTTTATGGCAGACTTTCACGAGTAAGGTACTCAAGAGTGGCGGAAGTCGCCTACCTAGGTGCAAGGCAAATTTGTTCTTGTCCAAGTACCTGGAATAGAGTGGCCGGCTTGCCCCATTCCGGGCGGTTTGACTGTCTGACCGAGCCAGGCATCGTTCATCAAGCCGTTGCCGGACTTTTTGCCGAAAAACCATGCTCTTATGGAGCAACGGCTTGATGGTACGAGGCCCGCGAGGGAGTTTCAAAGCGCCCGGAATGGGGCAAGCCGGCCATGAGAACAAATCAGCCCTGTACCTAGATGTTTCAGACTTGATGTTTGAAGAAAAATAGAGGATGTTTGACCTTGGTTGCATGAGAAATCAGCACAGGTTTCACTCTGTTCGGATAGTCGAGGGAAAATTGGGTGTTGGTTGAATCTATTCGATACAGTTCAGGTAGCGGTTGATCGCGGTCTGCGTGATACGACCGCTTGCTAACTATCAAGGAACGATGATGAAGCAGGTATTGGTATTTTTGGGTTTTGTCCTTTTGGTTTCAGGGTGCGTTGCAGGTAGCGGACAGGTTGTTCGGGTCGAGTCGCAGCCGGCAAATGTCGAAGACGAGCTTTCCACGACGCTGGACGAAACTGAGCTGCAAAGGATTCAGGATTTCAAGAAAAGCCGTCAGGAAGAAGTCGATCCTCAGCTTTCCATGGTCGCCCAGGGGGCAACCCGTCTAACCGCCCGCGAGTACGCAGCTTCTCCTGAAGGCAAAAGGGGCGTTTCAAGGGAATATCGTGTTGGCGGTAATGATGTACTAAGCGTTTTGGTCTATGAGGAAAAGGACCTGTCCCGGGAATCCATCCGGGTTACTTCTGACGGGTGCATCAATTTTCCCTTGATCGGTACCCTTTCGGTTGCCGGCAAGACTACCGCACAGATCGAACAGCTCATCTCCGACAAGCTGACAGAACAGCAATATCTCATCAACCCCCATGTCGGGGTCAAGGTGCAGGAGTTTTTGAGCAAAAAAGTCTTGGTCATGGGCTCCATCGAGGAACCCGGAACCTATTTTCTGCATGAAGAAGAGACAGTTCTTGATCTTATCTCCCGTGCCGGAGGAGTCGATTTTGCCGAGGGAGCCAATCGCATCAATATCTTGAGGGTCCAGGAGGTCGATGGGCAGGATAAGAAGTTCATCATCGACATCAATTTGCGACTTCTTCTGCAGGGAAGCGATCCGGTGTCCAATCTTTTGCTCAAGAACAAGGACATCATCAATATTCCCAAGGCAGACAAGATTTTCGTTATCGGCCAGGTCAACGAACCCGGGGATTACATCCTCAAGGATCGTGATATCGGCATTGTCGAGGCCATCGGTATGGCAGGCGGGTTCACGCGCATTGCCGCTGCCAATCGGGTGCATATTATCCGCACCGAGGATGGTGTCGACAAAAAGTACACGGTCAATGTGGACATGATCACTGAGGAGGGCAAAAAGGGCGAGGATATTGTCCTAAAGCCCAATGATGTCATTGTGGTACCTGAGAGCTATTTTTAAGCACGGACCAACGTTACAGGCAGCGTTTGGGGTTACAACTCCAGGCGCTGTCTGCTTTGATACCAGCTCCTTTCAGGTGGCAAAATACTTCGCATGCTCCCTGCTTTTTTTGAACCCGCTTCGTCCGAGTGGGCTGTGGTACAAAAAATCAAACTTCAACCTTCCTGGTAACCTTGTATGCCGACTTCCATGAATCAACAAGAAAGCCAATCTTCCCTGATCGAAGAAATCCATCTGCGTGATTATTTGCGTGTCATGTACAAGCGCCGCTGGACGATCATTGCCTGTTTCTTTTTGATCGTCGTCTCCGTGGGTATTTACACTTTCACGTCCACGCCCATTTACAGAGGCACGGCAACGGTGATCATTGAAAAGGACAATCCCAATGTTCTTTCCATTCAGGAGATCATGGCCGTTGATTCGTCCGGGACCGATTATTATCAGACACAATATAAGATCATTGAAAGCCGGTCCCTTGCCAGAAAGGTCATTTCCAAACTCAATCTGGCTGAAAGCGAGGAATTCAATCCCAAGCCCAAAGATGACTTCATCTCCACAACCAAACAAAGCATCAGGGATACGATCACTTCGTGGAAAAAGTTTGTTAATGATTTATTGGTTACAGATGACAAGCTCGCGACTGAAGAAATCGATTCAGACCTCGCCCTGGTCGATGCCTTTACCGCCCGGGTAACGGTTGAGCCGATACGCAACAGCCGGCTTGTCAAGGTGAGCTTTGACGCCAAGGATCCGCGTATGGCAGCCAAGATCGCCAATGCCATTGCACAGGCCTATATTGAACAGAATCTCGAGAACAAGCTGGACGCGGTACAGAATGCGGTCTCATGGCTTGATGAGCGCATTCAGGAAGAACGGGCCAAGGTTGAGCAGGCCGAGTTGAAATTGCAGCGCTACAAGGAAGAAAACTCCATTATCACTGGATTTTCTTCAGACAATGAAAACATAACCGCTCAGAAACTTGCTGAACTCAATTCCCAGGTGATCGAGGCGGAGGCAAAAAGGGTCGAGGCGCAGACACGCTATGAGCAGACCAATCGATTGCTCAAACAGGGGGGAATGGTCGATTCCATACCTGAAATCTTGAATAGCGAACTCATCAGGTCCATCAAGCAAAGCGAGGTCGAGCTTTCCAAAAGACTCTCGGAATTATCCAAGAAATACGGTTCGAGACATCCTCAGATCATAGCGGTGAAAGCTGAACTGCAGACTCTTGAAAAACGCCGGACCATTGAAATCCGCAAGGTGATCAACTCCCTTAAAAGTGAATATGAAGTCGCACTCGCTCGTGAGCAGTCTCTGAAGGTATCCCTGGGCAAGCTCAAGAAAGAAGCCCTTGAACTGAATAAGAAATCGATCGAATTCGGCGTCTTGCAGCGTGAAGCCGAGAATTCGCGGGAAATGTACGAACTTTTGATCAAGCGTTTCAAGGAAGCTTCGCTCACCGAGGATATCAAGGCCGGTAATATCCGCATCATCGACAGGGCCGAGATTCCTGATACAGCTGTCAAACCCAAGAAGAAACTCAACCTCTTGCTTGGCCTCATTGTGGGTCTGACCCTTGGAGTGGGACTGGCCTTTTTTCTCGAATACCTCGACAACACCATCAAGACCCCTGATGACGTCAAGAAACTTTTGAAGATTCCGTACCTTGCACCTGTACCTGAATTCGAGTTCGATCAGACCGGGAGCGCGTATCCTGAAATCATAGCCTACAATATGCCCAAATCAACGGCCAGTGAAGCCTACCGGGGGCTTCGAACCAGTCTGCTTTTTTCATCGGCCGGAAATCCCCCCCAGGTGCTCATGATTACAAGCGCAGGCCCAGGGGAGGGTAAGACGCTTACCTCGGCCAATCTGGCCACGACCATGGCTCAATTCGGTTCCAAGGTCATTCTCATCGATTGTGACTTGCGGCGTCCCCGTCTGCACCGGGTCATGAAGATCGATCGTGAAAACGGCATTTCCAACATCCTTGCAGGCAGTCAGGACCATGCAAGTCTTATCCAGCATACAGAGATCAAAAATCTCGATGTCATTCCCTCGGGGCCAGTACCTCCCAATCCCTCGGAATTGCTTGGCTCGCTGAGAATGCAAAAGCTTATCGAAACCCTTCGCAAGCATTATGATCGCATTATCATCGATTCCCCTCCGGTGACCGCTGTAACCGATTCTACCATGCTTTCCAATGTGGTGGACGGGGTCGTCCTCGTTGTCCGTGCCGGAGAGACCGCCAAGGACGTCGTTGTCAACGGTCTCGACAGCCTGCGCTCTGTCAAGGCCAAGATATTGGGTGCTGTTTTGAACGGGGTGAATATCGGCAAGGACAGCTATTATTACTACCAGTATTATTACTATTATTACGGAGATGACGGGGCCAAGAAGAAAAAGAACAAGCGCAAGAAACGTTCGACCAAGGTGTATGGCGAATATTCCTGATGTACGACACCCATTGCCATATTCTTCCCGGTATTGACGATGGACCAAGGAGCCTGGATGACTCACTGGCCATGTGCGCCCAGGCGGTCGACGACGGCACCCGGGGCATCGTGGCTACGCCTCACCATGCCAATGGTCTGTACACCAATCCCAAGGATGCGGTGGTGGCAGCCGTTTTAGATCTCGCCGGCGAGATCAGGCGTCATAAGATCGAGCTTGAGCTTTTTGCAGGGACCGAGGTTCATCTGCACAGAGATCTCTGCAGCGGTGTCGCCCAAGGGACTTTGTGTACCTATGGAAATTACGGCAAGGCCCTTTTGATCGAGGCTCCCGCGCAAATCCTTCCCGATCATATCCGGGATGAGATTTTTGCCTTGAAGCTCGCCGGCATAACCCCTGTTTTGGCCCATGCCGAACGCAACCAGGGGGTGCAAAACGATCCCCAGCTCGCCCTCGATCTTGTGGAGATGGGTTGTCTTGTTCAGGTCACGGCCATGAGCGTGCTCGGTGATTTTGGCCCACAACCGGAAAAGACGTCCCATCTCTTGATCCGGGCGCGGGCGGCCCATATAGTTGCAAGCGATGCCCATTCACCGAGAAGTCGTCCTCCCAGGCTGTCTGCCGCCCTCCAGGTGGTTGACAGCCTTCTTCGTGATGATCCCGGATTTCAGCGACTCTTTCGTGATATCCCAAGGGCCTTGGCCATGGGCGAATCGCTGCCGGAAATTCCTCTTCCCCACAAACTCCTCCAGAAAAAGAAGAGGTTCTGGAAGTTGTGGGGCAAGTAGGCCTGGAAGTGGGCAATTACCTGTTTTTATTTTTTTTATGGCAGACTTTCACGAGTAAGGTACTAACAACCTACCTCGCTTTTTCCTCTAACCCCTGTATCCTCTATGTTCACTTATTCTGATCTTACCGAAAAAAAGACAGCTGTGGCCGTTATCGGACTGGGCTATGTCGGTCTGCCCCTTGCCGTGGCCTTTGCCGAGCATTTTGATGTCATCGGTTTTGATATCAATGCAGGCCGGGTTGGCGAGCTCAGGGCCGGAAAGGACCGAACCCTCGAGGTCGATAACGAGCGTTTGCAGCAGGCAGATATGGAGTTCACCTCGGATCCCACGGCCATCGAGCGGGCCGGGGTGATCGTGGTGGCCGTACCCACGCCCATTGACAAGAACCGGCGTCCCGATCTCACCCCGGTTGTCGGTGCCTCAACCGTGGTCGGAAAACATCTGGGCAAGGGAAGCATTGTTGTCTATGAGTCCACGGTGTATCCCGGGGTGACCGAAGACATCTGCGGGCCGATTCTTGAGAAGGAATCCGGGCTGGTGTGCGGCAGGGATTTTTTTCTCGGCTACTCGCCTGAACGGATCAATCCCGGTGACAAGGTGCATACCCTGCAGACCATCACCAAGATCGTTGCCGGCCAGACGCCTGAGATCGCCGATTTGCTCGGAAGATTTTACGAAACAGTGGTCACGGCCGGAACGCACCTGGCCTCTTCCATCAAGGTGGCCGAGGCAGCCAAGGTCATCGAGAACACCCAGCGCGATCTGAACATCGCGCTCATGAACGAACTCTCCCATATCTTTGCCATGATGGGTATCGATACCCTCGAGGTGCTCGAGGCCGCAGGGACCAAATGGAATTTTCTGCCCTTCAGGCCCGGTCTCGTGGGGGGGCACTGCATCGGGGTCGATCCCTATTACCTGACCTTCAAGGCCGAGGAACTCGGGTATCATCCCCAGGTCATTCTTTCGGGCCGGCGGATCAATGACTCCATGGGCGCCTATGTGGCCCAGACCATGGTCAAGAAGATGATCCATTCCGCCTGCACCATCAAGGGGGCCCGTGTCGGGGTCATGGGACTGACTTTCAAGGAAAACTGTCCAGATCTCAGAAATACCCGGGTTACGGATATCATTGCCGAACTTAAAGAGTTCGGGTGCGAGGTCCTGGTTCACGATCCCTATGCCGATGCTTCGGAGGCCATGCAGGCATACGGGATCAACCTGCAGACTGGAGAGGATTTGAGAAACCTTGACGGATTGATCATTGCCGTGGCCCATGACGCCTATAAGAAACTTGGGCTCGATGATCTAACGGCCATGTTCAAAAATGAAAAAAAAGTCGTTGTGGCCGATATCAAGGGAATTCTCGATCGTAAGAAGGCCAGAGATCAAGGTCTCGAGGTGTGGCGCTTGTAGGGGTGAGAGATCCATTGCACATGAAGGGCTGATCTTGGGATTTTCATGCGGGGACGATGATGAAAAGATATTATTGGCCTGGCCTGATGACCGTACTGCTTGTCGGATTGCTTGCAATGATGGCATCGCTTGTCCCCCAGCCACGAATCATTGCCTTTCTGGAAAACAAGAGCCTTGATCTGCGCATGGAATTGCGAGGGGTGCAAAGGCCTCCGGGAAGCGTGGTCATTGCCCTGATCGATGAGAAGAGTATCGAGGCCCTGGGACGCTGGCCATGGTCGCGGGAAATCTTGGCCGTTTTAGTGGACACGCTGCGTGAGGCTCAGGTAAAGGTCCTTGGTTTTGATGTCCTTTTTGCTGAATCCGAAGTCAAACCAGCAACAACCGTTGTTGATGATCTGATAAACGAGTACATGCAGCAGGTTCTTTTGACCGACAACCCTGAAAGTCAGATGTTCTTTGATCGCTTGATGCAGGCCAGGGCCTTGTCTGATCCGGATCAGGTCTTCGCGTCATCGTTGCAGCAATTTGGCAAGGTTGTGCTGGCAATGGCCTTTGTGGATACCGCTACCACCCATGGTCATTGTAGCGGCCCGCCCGAGACCCTCTTGGCAAGTGCCTATGGTTCGTCAACCTATGAACAGAAAAGTCCGCTCCAGCCCCGATCCTACCCGTACACCATCCTTCCCATTCCTCGTTTGGCCCACAGTTCAAAATACCTTGGTTTTGTCAATACCCTCATCGATGACGACGGATTCATCCGCAAGGAGCGCATGGTCATAGCTCATGACGGTCTTTTTTATGCGCCCCTCGCGCTCAAGATATGTCAGGAGTATCTAGGGATTTCTCAAGAAGATCTGATTCTTGATAACCGGGAAATCGTCTGTGGGGACAAGCGGGTCGGATTGACCAGAAAAGGATTTGCCTATCTGAATTTTTACGGGCCCAGTGGAACCATTGATTCCTATTCCGTGATCGATATTCTTGAAAAAAAGATTGCCCCCGAGATGTTACGCGAAAAGATCGTTCTCATAGGGGGAGCGGCTGCAGGGATGGAGGATTTGTGGGCCACTGTCTTTGATCCCACCTTTCGAGGGGTTGAAAAGCAGGCCACAGTCGTTGAAAACATGTTACATGATGATTTTTTCGTCCATGCCAAGTGGAATGCTCTTTTTATAGATTGTTCCCTGATCGTTGTCGCCATGCTTGTTTTCTGGGCCATCTATGCGTTGCGGCCCATGTATCATTTTTTGGTTTGCATATCCCTTGTGGGGATCTCGTTTCTGTCTGTCTATTATTTCTTTGTCACCCATAACATGATCGTTGATTATACCTATACGTTTTTAGCGATCATCGGGACCTACCTGCTTCTCACAACCTACCGATTTTTAAGCGAAGAACAAAGCAGAAGGTTTTTGCACGCCACTTTCTCGAGCTATATTTCGGAAGATGTGATCAACGATCTGTACAAAAACAACAAAAAACCGGAACTCGGCGGGGAGCAGCGAGACATCACAGCCTTTTTTACAGACATCGAAGATTTTACCGTTTTTTCGGAGATACTTAGTCCCCGTCAGCTTGTGGAGCTTTTGAATGAGTATTATTCTGAAATGACTGATATTCTCATCAGTGAAAAAGGGTGCCTGGATAAATACGAAGGTGATGCCATTGTGGCCTTTTTTGGTGCCCCGCATAACCTGCCGGATCATGCCTATAAAGCGGTCTGTACTGCGGTCAAGATGCAGAAAAAATTGAAAAAGCTGCGAGAAAAATGGAAGCAGGAATACGATCTGACCTATTGTGACAGGAATACGAAGCAGGTTTGTGAAAACAGATGGCATGAAAACTACAAATGGCCCTTTTGTGTTCACGAAATGTCGATGCGGATCGGTATCAATTCCGGGGAGATAGTTGTAGGCAACGTGGGCAGCAGTACAAGGATGAACTACACCATGATGGGAGACGCGGTCAATCTGGCTGCCCGGCTGGAATCGTTGTGCAAGGAGTACGGGGTGTGCATTCTCGCAAGCGAGCACACCATGCATGCACCTCTTAGGGACGGGAACGGCGTCGAAAAACAGGTCAAGGACATGTTCTATGTGCGCATGCTTGATCACGTGGTCGTTGTCGGGATGAGTCGACCTGTGGCCATTTATGAGGTTATTGACTTTTATTCTCAAAAAAATCTACAAATAGAACACATGATTGTATGGTTCAATCGTGGTTTCAAGGAGTATACAGCCCGCAACTGGGACGCAGCCCTTGCAGCTTTTGGCCAAGCTTTTGAAATTGAAAAACAATTGTATGACAGTCATTGTCCTTCAAAAGTTTTTATGGATAGATGCGTCAGTTTCAAAAAGAATCCTCCTGATTCTGCCTGGAAAGGGGTTCATGTTCACACCAACAAGTAACAGGGGAGTCCGGAATGGTCGTTCGATTGGTGTTCATGCTGTTGCTGCTTATTCCTTCGATTGCCTTGGCAGATACCCAGTCAATAGCCGTTTTGAGTTCATTTTCCGGGAAGGTTATCATAAAAAACAAGGGAAAATGGGGGGTGGCTCCGGTCAAGGGGCTGCGTATCCACTCCGGTGACAAGGTGGTTACCCAGAAGGGGTCGGCAACCCTTGTTTTTGACGATGAGAGCAAAATGGATATTGGCACCTATTCCAACGTGACCGTGGTCCAGCGGACCATGGACACGGATCGCCACGTCGATCGCCGACTCAGGCTCCTGGTGGGCAAGGCCAAATATGAACAACAGCATGATCCGACCCGCAAGACGACCCTTGTCAGCCCCACGGCCGTGGCTGCGTTGCGGGGTTCCAAGGCTGACGTTGTTACCGATGGAAGGGACCAAACCTGGTTTCGCCAGACTGAAGGTACAAGCGATAAGATAGGTGATCTCAACCAGGATGATCCCCTGCCCGAGTCTGATCCTGCCTGGGCCACACGCTCCAGGGTTCAACAATTGTCACTTGATGCTGAACGGGCGGCCAGGGAAGCAAGAAGCCAGGAGCGTGATCTGCAACCTGCAGGTCCTGACACCCCCCAGGCTTTACAGGCCAGCGCACGCCGTTTTCAACTCGGCATCGTGAGCCAGCAACGTTCTGTTGATCAGATCGAGGCGGAGGGAAGCCTTCTTAGCAGTCATCCTGATCCGGATGTGGCACTTCCCGCCAGGGGATATGTAACTTCTGCCCAGAATGCCAGACAGGGACTTCAAAACAGGCAGGGAGAGATAGCCGAAACCATGAATGCGATTCAAAGGGCTCAGGCAGAGATCGCTGCATCCGGGGCTGTTGCGCAACCGGAAACCATCACCGTACTGATCGGAACCGTTGGACAAAACCGATTGCAAACCGAAGGAAGCGGGGCGGAATTGACCGCCCAGGGGGTAGAGGCGACTTTTCGACTTGATCCCCCGGAAAACGTCAATCGCATACAAGAATCCGAGCAGCGCTTCGACCAACTCAGCGAGGCCATGAAAGGGCACCTGAGTCTGATAGAAAAGGCGAGTTTAGAATTGGCTGGCGGCAAACTTACCCAGGCAGAACAGGAAGCCGCTGGCTTGTCGTTGCAGATTGCGACTTCGACGTCTTCAGCCTTTAAAAATGCCGCTACAGCCCTTGTGGCTTCTGGTGCCACTGTTGCCGGTGGGGATGATGCATCCATACAACGCGCTGGTTTGTATGCTCAGAGCGCGTTAAGGCAGGCTGAAAAAGCGAATGAAGTTTTGACCCTTGCCCAGCAAGCCGGCCAGAAGGCGTCCTCTGATGATGCCACCGAACAAGCCGTGGCCCTCAATGTTTTACGGGGCGCTGCAGCTGCCTCCAAAACCAGCGAGACCGTTTCAAAGACCTATGCGGTTGCTGCAACGACCGAGACCATACCTAATGCTTCCAGGGAAGCTGTTGAGCAGCTTGTTCAGGAAGCCGGTCAAGCTGAAGGGTTGGTCGATGCGATCATAGCATCCTCTCAGACCGCCCTGGCGGAAAATGACCTCGAAAGCGCACAGGCCGCCCAGCAGCAGGCCCAGAGTAATCTCGATGCCATCGAAGAAACAGTGATCCCGGAAGTAGAACGGATCGAGACTGATCTTGAAATGCAAAAGCAGCAGCAGGAAGCCGCAGAAGACGCAGACGATGCTGATGAAAAGCTAGAAGAAGGGGTTCAAAACGAGGCTGACCCGAACGAGCAGATAGAGGGGCCGCAAGATCCTGAAACCCCTGACTTTGACGATGATTTTGATGACGATGATGATGGCGATGAATATGAAACGCCTACAAGTCCCTCTGCGTGAGGGAAAAATACAAGAGACTTGGTTGTATTTGGCTTGTAGTGTTTCGTAAAAATCGAATGGATAGCATGTAAGCGGACGTTTAATGTACCTTCACAGGGGGTATTAAGCGTCCGCTTATTGCGTTACAAAGTATTTTTTATGAGTATCTATTGAGTCATAAGGGATCGTTTGTCCTCCTACCCCGTTGAAGTTACAGGTTTTTTTATACACATGCGCATTCGCACAGGAAAATTTTAAGTGTTTGATGAGACATCCGGTTTCATGTTTTCCACTGGATGATAACATTTTGATTGCATGGTAAATAATGTTTTCTCGCTGCGGTAATCGTTTATATTTTCCGGTAATTCTCAAAGAGGTTACATATTTTTCCTTGAAAGCTATCACCGGGTACCCCGTTGATTTGACCGATTTTTTATCACGTGAACGGGTGCAAGGTAGGGGCAAACCCCCATATCAAAAGAGATGCTCCCCGGGGGGTGCTACGTGTAGGGAAGTAAATAACACTTTGTATTTCAAGATAATTTTTTTTGAAGATACGTATTTTTATTTGATCTGAAAAGCCCAAACCCTACCGTGCCACAAGGCAGAAGGTAGGGTTTCTTTTTTGGGGGTATGTGGGTATGGGAATGGTGTGTGCTGATAGCTGCTCGTGATTTGGCTTCTTTTGTTGTATCGGTTTTTGGACCTGAGATCTTTGGTCGAATCTGTATCGCATTGAGGAATGACATGCTTCGTCAGTTATTGAATAGAAATCTGTATCTTGTTCTGGGTACGGATTTACTGGTTTTTAGCCTGGCCTTGATTCTTTCCTTCTGGATCAGGTTCGATTTTGAGCCCGAGGCGCAGTATCTGGTCAAGATGTGGGCTCTTTTTCCCGTGATGGTGCCGGTGAAGATTGCAGTCATGTTCATCTTCGGCCTGTACCAGGGGATGTGGCGGTATACGGATATTCGTGATTCCTGGGCCTTGCTCAAGGCCGTTGTCATCTCCGAGATCACCTCCATTGCCCTGTTGTACATGCTTGGGTATTTCAGCGGGTTTCCCAGGTCCATTTTTCTTATCGACGGGGTGCTTTCCTTTGTTCTGGCCGGTGGAGTGCGGGTGGCCGTCCGGACGTTTTATCTGCACAGGGGAAATTTTTCAGCTGGTGCCCTGCTGCCCGGAAAAATCTATGTCAGGCGGTGTCGTGATCTGCACCGGGTCCTGATTGTTGGTGCGGGCAATGCCGGGGAAAAGGTGCTTAGAGAGATTATCGAGAATCCCGAGCTGGGATACCAGGTTGTGGGATTTTTGGATGATCGCGGCGACAAGCAGGGCAGGAGCGTGCACGGGGTGCCGGTTTTGGGAACCATTGACGATGTCACCCGGATCGCGTCGGAGCAAGGGGTGCATGAAATACTCATCGCCATTCCCACGGCCACGGGCACGCAGATGCGTCGGGTGGTGGGGGCGTGCAAATCAGCGGATATCAGATACAAGACCCTGCCAAGCATCGGCAATCTCATTGACGGATCTGTATCCATCAATCAGTTCAGGGACGTAAGCTACGAGGATCTGCTCGGCAGGCAGCCGGTTCGGCTGGAGAACGCCGCTATCTCGGCCTATTTGACGGACAAGATTGTCATGATAACCGGGGCGGGTGGCTCCATTGGTTCGGAACTGGTTCGTCAGGTGATCAAATATGAACCCAAACTCGTTATTTTATATGAACGGGGCGAACATAATCTCTACTCCATCCAGATGCAGATGGAGTATGAGATGCACTTTACACGATATGTTCCTGTTCTCGGCCGGGTCCAGGATCAGGTTCTCATGGACAAGATCATGAAGGTCTATCACCCCGAGGTGGTCTTTCATGCCGCAGCCTACAAACATGTGCCCATGGTTGAATGCAACCCCTGGGAGGCCATCTACAACAATATTTGGGGTTCGCATGTGGTCATGGAGACTGCCGAAAACAACCGGGTGGACCGCTTTGTCCTGGTCTCCACGGACAAGGCTGTCAGGCCGACCAATGTCATGGGTGCGAGCAAACGGGCCACTGAATTGCTGATGCAGTCACGGCCAGGCGGGCATACCAAGTTCATGGCGGTGCGCTTTGGCAACGTGGTCGGATCGAGCGGGTCGGTCATTCCCCTTTTCAAACAGCAGATCAGGCAGGGCGGGCCGGTCACCGTGACCCATCCGGAGATGACTAGATACTTCATGACCATCCCCGAGGCCTGTCAGCTCATTATCCAGGCCGGCACCATGGGTAGGGGGGGAGAGATCTTCATTCTCAAGATGGGTACTCCGGTCAGGATAGCAGATATGGCCAGGGATCTGATCCGGCTTTCAGGCAGGGAACCTGAACTTGATATTCCCATTACCTATACAGGGCTTCGGCCCGGTGAAAAGCTCTTCGAGGAATTGATCACCCATGGCGAGGGGGTCGTGGATACCGAGCATGAAGAGATCATGGTCCTTCGCCCGGAAAACGACGGCCAGGTTCTTGATCCTGGATACCGCGAGATTCTCATGTGGCAGATCGAGGAGCTCATTGCCAAGGCAAAAGAATATGATGCCGCAGGTATCAAGGACAAATTGCAAAATATCGTCCCGGAATATTCGCAGAAAAAAACGGGATGCGTGCTGGTTCTTGAGGAAGGCCGTTGACGGGTGATTGTCAAATCGCATCTGAATCATTATACTTACAACCTTTAACGGCTCCTTTGCAGCCTTTTTCAACCCTCAACGGCTCCCAAGGAGCCCCTTGATGCGTTTTCTTCTTCTCTTTATCCTTGTTTTTGCACCGATTCCCTTTGGTTCGGTGCATGTGTGGGCCTACAGCGCGATCAACATGACCGTTCTGGGGGTGGGGCTTTGGTGGTTGGCCTCCCTGGGTCGTGATTTTGTTCGCAAAAGCCCCCTCCCTTCTCTGGCCTATCCAGCCACCTTGCCGGTGGCTCTTTTTTTCGCCCTGGTCATTTTTCAGCTCGTCCCCCTTCCCCTTGCCTGGATCGGCGTTCTCAGTCCAAAGCCCTTTGATATATACCTGGCCGTCAATCAGGCAACAGGTATAGACCGGGAGTTTGCCACCTTGTCCCTGGTGCCCTTTGAGACGCGTCTGGCTCTGGTTCAGGGGGTTGTCTATGTCCTTTTATGCTATCTGGTTCAGGGGGTGTTTGTCTCTCGAAAGCATGTCATCGCTATGGTGCGGACCCTGATTGTCATTGGGGCGGTTGTCTCCTTGTATGGACTTTTTGAGAAGCTAAGCGGACACAATCATATTTTGTGGTGGAAAAATGTCTGGGCCGGTCGTTCGTTTCGGATCTTCGGAACATTTATCAATCCCGACCATTTTGGTCTCTATCTCGAACTGATTGTACCCTTGTCCATGGCGTATGTGTACCGGTCACGATTTCACAAGAGTTCACAGGTCAAATCTTCAAAACGCAGGCAAAAGCTCTTTCGGCGCATCCTGGATCTGCTCCAGGACGAGGAGGCCCATGCCCAGAAAACCGGATTGCAGCTTTTTTTTACGGCCCTCATGCTCGTGGTGCTGGTGATGACCGGTTCGCGCGGGGCCATGCTGGGAATCGCAGCGGGATTTGCGGTCATGGCCGGACTCGTTTTTGTAAAGACCCGGCGCAAGGGATTTGGCGTTCTCCTGCTCGTGGCGATTCTTGTCGCTGGAATCTATGGGGCCCGCATTGGGTTGGATCCGGTGATCGAGCGGTGGCAGAAGACAGAGATCCGTATGAATGACGTGCGGCTCGGATTTCTCAAATCCGCCTGGCCGATGATCAGGGATTATCCCCTGTTTGGTACCGGTCTAGGTACCTTTGAAGAGGCCTATCCAGCCTACAAACTCTCCGCATTGGGACAAAACAGGGGGTTGACCCATCTGCACAACGACTGGGCTGAAACCCTGACCGATACCGGGGTGCTCGGCCTGATCTGTGTGGTCTGGGCCTATCTGGCCTTGCTCGTCTGGCTTGTCAAAAGATGGATGCGCCAATCCTCCACCCTGGCCATGGCCGTGGGACTCGGGGCCATCGGCGCGTTGACATGTGCCGGAGTGCATAGCCTGGTTGACTTTGGCCTGCGCATGCCCGCCAACGGACTGACCCTGGCCGCCATTGTCGGGTTGGCGATCGCGGGTATGCATACGAAGGAAAGAGAGCGTGTTAAGGGGAAAGGGTTAAGGGTTAAGGGGTAAGGGGGAGCTGGTTTGTTCATTTTTAGCTGGGTGAAAGGGTCATGAAGAAGTTCCTGAGTTGTTTTTTCTGTATGTGTCTGGTCCTGATGGGTTGGGTGGGCGGTGTACGTGCATCGGTCAATCTCATTCCCAATCCGGATTTCACTCAAATCGCCGACGGCATTCCGCAAGGATGGGAGCCTGGGAATTGTACCGTGCCTGAGGTGAGCAAAAGTGTGTTCAAGGTGGTTGATTCGCCCAACAACAAGGATCGGTATCTGTATATCAAGGGTGGGGAGGACCGGGCCGGATACTGGCAATGTCAGGTGGATAAGATTCTTCCCCATACGGAGTATGAATTCGAGATCAGGATTTTCAGAAGCAAGGCGATCAACAAGATGTATCCCCAGGTGGAGGTTTTCGGGCAGCGCTTTTTTCTCGATCAGGTCTGGTTTTCCAAACGGGTGCACACGATACGATTGCGGATCGATTCCGGATCCGTATCCGGACAATCGACCATTCGCCTGATAAACGAGTTTCCCACGGGATTCTGGTTTACCAGGCCAAGCCTGGTGAAAGCGAAAAAAACGAGGTCGGAAGCCGGGAAGACGGAGATCGAAAGTCGGAGGTCGGAAGTCGGGAAGACGGAAGACGGAAGTCGGAAGTCGGACCTCAGACCTCAGACCTCCGACCTCGGACCTCGGACCTCCGGCCTCAGGCCTTTCCCTCTGGGTCTTTACGGAACATCTGTTGATGACCTGGATACCATTGCCGGTTCGCCGTTTAATCTGGTTCGGGTGCCCGGAACCGTCGAGGCTGTGGGCAAGGCGCATGCAGCAGGGCTTGGGTGTTTTGTTCGCTTGCCGCATGATGCGAAAAAGCTTGCAGAGGTGATCGAGGATTTCAACCAAAGCGGGGTCGCATTCGGTCCGGACGATTATTTGTATATCGATGACGAGCCTGAACTTCGCTCGATTGCTCCTTCCACACTTATCGAGCATCGGCGCCAATTACACAATGCGTGGCCCAATACCCTCGGGATCATGGCCAATGTGCGTCCCCAGTGCGTGGCAGATTACCAGAAAAGCGCAGATGTGTTCATGATGGATCAATATCCCGTGCCGAGTATGCCCATGACCTGGCTTGCAGACAGTATCGATGAGGCCCGGGATCTGGCAGGACCTGAAAAAGAAATTTGGGCCATTATTCAGGCCTTTGGCGGAGATGCCATGGCCAGGCACGGATGGCCTGTTTTTCCCTCCTATGAGCAGATGCGCTGTTTGACTTTTTTATCCCTGATTCATGAGGTCAAGGGCATTTTGTATTATACCTACTCCCACGTTAAAAAAGAGGCCTCGCGGCAAGCCGGTCTCTGGGATATTGCCAATCAGGTTCGCAGCCTCGAACCCTGGTTGGTCGATACCGGGGGCGTACATCGTTTAAGCGTGCACATGACATCACCCTTTAGATGCGATGCCGTGGGAAGACCCGCCGTTCAGGCGGGATTGATGCAGCATGGGGATAAAACCGTGATCATGGCCGTGAACACCATCGATCGTCCTGTTGATGCGATTATGAGCGGGTTTCCTTCCGGACTTGTCTATGTGGATGATCCTTTTGATGAAAAACGCTTTGTTGTGCGTGAAGGCACCGTGAAAACTCATTTTGCCCCCTGGCAGGTGCGCATCTTTGTTGCCGGAAATGTGAAAAAAATGATTTTCAAGGGGAAAAGGACTGCACGACGCTCCTGGAAACAGGCTGCTTTGGCCCAGGCTCCCCTCAAGGAATCGGGGCCATGGTTTTAATACCTTACTCGCGAAAGTCTGCTATAAAAACAAAAAAATTCCATAACCGATTGAACTTAAAACCTAAAACCTAAAACTTAAAACTGCGGCTTGGCCGCGTTAGACCTGTGCGGAAATAGTAGTCTTACAGGTACCTGAAGGTGTCAGGTGAAACGCACAACCTGGACCTGCGTCGTCAGCTTTTTGGGATCTCGTTGTATCCCGCCATCTCACATCCTGGTTCTGAATTTTTCCATCCCTTGTCTTCATCTGCTGTTTTCTTCGGTTCATTTTTGCTTTCGGCCCTTGCCTGAAAGTTTTTTGAGAATCCATGCGACCGGGATTTCATCCTGGTTCTGGTTTGCGTGTCACTGCGTTTGGGGATAGAAACCGTGTTGCTTTCTTCGCTTCAACCATCCAGCCAACCGGAACCTTTTCATGATTCACCATACCATTCTCGATACCCTGGGCCAGACCCCGCTTGTCCGCATCAACCGTTTGAATCCAAATCCTGCAGTGACCATCGCTGCCAAGATGGAGGTCTCCAATCCCGGTGGATCCATCAAGGACAGAGTGGCCCTGGCCATGATCGAGGATGCGGAAAAACAGGGCATCCTGACCAGCGACAAGACAATCATCGAACCTACCTCTGGGAACACGGGAATCGGGTTGGCCATGGTCTGTGCCGTCAAGGGGTACAGGCTCATGCTGCTTATGCCTGAATCAGCCTCACAAGAGCGCAAGAAGATCCTGCGCGCCTATGGGGCGGATATCAGGCTGACACCCGGCCATCTGGCAACGGACGGTGCCATCGAGGAGGCCTACCGTTTGGCCAGGCAGGAGCCCGAGACCTATGTGCTCATGGATCAGTACAACAATCCGGCCTGCATCGAGGCCCATTACCGGGGAACCGGCCAGGAAATCTGGGATCAGACCGAGGGCAGAGTGACGCATGTGGTTGTCTGCCTGGGAACCTCGGGTACGGCCATGGGCATCTGCAAGCGACTCAAGGAGCTCGATCCGGCCATTTCTATCATCGCGGTGGAGCCCTATGCCGGTCACCGCATTCAGGGACTCAAGAACATGCAGGAATCCTATCCGCCGGGGATCTATGACAAGCATGTCCTGGACCGGATCATCCATGTGGACGATGAAGACGGGTTTGCCATGTGCCGGGACCTGGCCCGCAAGGAAGGGATTTTTGCTGGGATGAGCAGTGGAGCTGCCATGGCCGGGGCGGCTCAGATCGCCCGGGAGCTGACATCCGGATTGATCGTGTGCATCCTGCCTGACGGCGGAGACCGCTATCTGTCCACCTCGCTTTTCACCCCCCCGGCCAAAAAGGGAATCGGGTTGTTCGATACCCGCACCCAGGATCTGGTCTATCCCACGGCTACGAACAAGACCCTGGGGCTGTTCACCTTTGGCCCGAGTCTTGAGCGGATAAGCGAGCTCGAACCCTGGAGGCGGTTGGTTTTGCTGGATGTTGTTCGCCGCTATATGGTGAGCAAAGGCGGCAGTGCAAAGGTCGTGGTCGGGCTTGCCGATTATGATGACCGGACGGTTCTCGGGGCCCGGGAGGCGCATATCTCCCGTGAAAAATTCAGCCGGATGCGCATGGAAAAACTGGCTGAGCAGGCAGCCTTGCTTGGGATCGGCCAGGAGACCGTGTTTGAACCGGCGTCCAGTCATCTGCCCGGTATGATCGGCTTGTGCGATAAACTGCTCGAAAAGGGGCTGGCCTATGAAAAGCTTCGGTCCGTGTATTTTGATATCATGCGCGACAAGGATTACGGGGAGTTGAGCTGTATTGATTTAAACAAGTTAAGCCTTGGCAAGACCGTTGATCTTACGGATTACGTCAAGGAAAATCCCCGGGATTTCACCCTGCTCAAACGGGCCACCTTGCAGGATCTCAAGGAGGGGACCTGTCTGAAGACCAGATGGGGCAATGTCAGGCCGTCGTGGTATCTGCAGATGGCAGGTATTGGGACCGCGCTTCTTGATGAAATAGCTGTATGTCTTGCCGGGACCAATCAGGCCTTTCCCCATCTGGAAAATCTGCGCTCCATCTGGGCGGTCGAGCGCAAGGCCGGGGTCAAGGCATGGATGATTTCCCACCCTGTACAGCGCAAATCCCTTGAGTTTTCCCTCTGTGATATCGAGGAATGTCTCGCTCTGGGGATTACCCCCTTTGCGATCCGGATGTGGCTTCTTTCAACCTCCTATCACAAACCGCTGGTAGCCTCCCGGGACAATCTGATCATGTGGCAGCGCAATTGGAATCATGTCCAGGATCTCGTGGTCACCCTTTCTTCAGGGGTGTTTGCTGACCAGGCCGGGGGGGACGCAGCGATCAAGCAGGCTCTGTTCGATCTCAAACAGGGATTTGGCGATGCCTTTGAAGCAGATCTTGGACTCCATCATTTTTGGCCCGAACTGCTCAGGTTCTGCAAGACCATCAACACCCTGCATGCAGCCGGCGATTTGAACCGCGCCGGGGCCATGGCCTGCAAGGAGCAATTGGAATCCATGGACAGGGTCCTTGGAATCATTGATTGGTCCATGATTCCGCTCGACAAAGCTGCCTATGGTGAAGAGATCGAGTCCCTGATCCAGAAACGCGAACATGCCCGGCAGGCAAAGGATTTCAAGGCCGCTGACACCATTCGCGAGCAAATAGCCCAGGCCGGATTTCGTATCGTGGACGCCCGGGAAGGGGTGAGGGTCTATCGGGGAGGGCGATTTTAGGTGGTAGGGAACGGATGATCCTGCAATAAAAAAGTGGAGACCAAGTTAAGCCAATTTTTGATATGACATTTTTCTTGAGGTCAGTCCCCGGCCGGGCTAGGCTGCAAGCATACTGCGTTTTTATAGTTTCCGGAGGAGATGATGAAGAAGCTGCCCATCGGCATTCAGACGTTTGAGAACCTGATCGAGGAAGGGTATGCCTATGTGGACAAGACCCGGTTTATTGCTGAGATAGCCGCTCAGAATAAATATTATTTTCTTTCCCGCCCGCGAAGGTTTGGCAAAAGCCTTTTATTGAGTACGCTCAAGTCCGCTTTCGAAGGTAAACGCGAGCTGTTTCAGGGGTTGTACCTCTACGACAACTGGGACTGGGAGCGTGTACATCCTGTTGTGCATATCAGCTTTGGATCCGGGGTGATACGATCGGTACAGGATTTGAAAATCCGTTTTGGTTCCATCCTAGAAGACCATTTCGAAGCCTATGGCCTGAAGACGACAAAACAGGACCTGCGCGAGATGTTTCTTCAACTCATCCGTCTGCTGGAAGAGCAAACAGGACAAAAAGCCGTAGTTCTTGTGGATGAATACGACAAACCGATTTTAGACAGTATTCACAAGCCGGAACTGGCCGTGGAAATCAGGGAAGAGCTCAAGAACTATTATTCCGTTTTAAAGGACAGTGACCCCTATCTGCGGTTGGTGTTCATCACCGGAGTCTCCAAATTCAGCAAGGTATCGTTATTTAGCGGGTTGAACAATCTCAAGGACATTACCCTCAGTCCGGAATACTCCGCCTTGTGCGGCTACACCCAGCAGGATCTGGAAACGGTTTTTGTCGACTATCTTGAAGGTATTGATCTTGATGAGGTTCGCACCTGGTACAACGGCTATAACTGGCTGGGCGAAAAGGTCTATAATCCCTTTGATATTCTGCTCTTTCTGGATTCTCGTCGTTTTTCCAACTACTGGTTCGAGAGTGCCACCCCTACCTTTTTGCTCAAACTCCTCCAGGACCGAAAATATCCGGTTCCGGAATTAAACAATCTGCGGGTGGGTGAGAGTCTTTTGGGCAGCTTTGATGTAGACCACATCGAGGTGGAAAATCTGCTCTTTCAAACCGGATATCTGACCCTTGACGGGCAGGAAACCTTAGGCGGCATGAGGCGCTACACCCTGCGCTATCCCAATCAGGAAGTTCGTCAAAGCCTGGCCGACTATATTTTGAGCTATTTCACCACCACCCCGGTCGTGCAGCAGAACAACGCCTTTGCCCTGTATGAAATCTTGGAAAGCAATGATTTCGATCGGCTGCATGAGCTGTTTTATGCCTTTTTCGCCTCCATTCCCTATGATTGGTACCATAAGCAGCAGACTGCAGGGTATGAAGCCTACTACGCCTCCATTGTATATTGCTATTTCGCCGCCACAGGAATCGATGTGCACCCCCAGGTACACACCAACAAAGGTCGTCTCGATCTGGTGGTGTATTTCAAGGACCGTGTCTATCTGATAGAATTCAAGGTCCTGGAACAGTGCGGACCGGGTCAGGCCTTGGAGCAGATCAAGACCAAAGGATACGCAGAGCAATTTGCCGGACAGGACGTCTATCTGGTGGGCGTGGAATTTTCCAGTAAGGAGCGCAATATCACCCAGTTTGTGTGGGAGACCCTGGTGAAATAGCGCCCTGTGTCAGGGAGTATGGGTAAGCAGATCACGTAGTGCTTCAATATTCAAGCCTAGATGCCTGTAAGACAAGGGATGATAAATGTATGTCCATCAACTTTCTTAATAAATTTTTCAAGGAAAACGACAGGATATTTCTTGAAACCATCCAGGGGTTCGGGCTTGATGTAAAAAACGTGGTCATGGATAATACAATCCAATGGTGCGAGACGACAACATCATCCAAGTGCAAGGGATTTTACATCCTTGTCAAAGACAAAAACGACAAACTCCACGGAATGTACGGGACGTACGCCAAAAAAGACCAGCATGAATGGCATCAGGATGATGGAGAACCTCGTGACGAGGAAGTCGAAAAAATATTTTTAGTTATAAAATCAGACGTGAAAAAGAAACGAATCAAGGCACGAATAAACGAAATCATGCATCAGGCAAAGCCGTTGTCTTCAGATGACGGCCATCCTTACTTGCATTCCAAGCATATTTGCTATCCCAACGGATCGGTTTACAAGGGGAAACTGGTCATACCGCTTGCAAATACAAAGAACGAAGTCACTGCGATCCAGCTCATCGATAAAAATGGCAAGAGAATCATTGTCAATCCTGATGGAGTCCAAGGGAGCTGTCTTTGTATTCAAGAGAAGATTGATACAACTGCGAACCAGCCTGAAACGGTCTATGTCTGCGCAGGTTTTCAGACAGCGGCAACATTGTGGAAGGCAACAAAATTTCCTGTTTTGTGTGCGCTGTATCTCAAAAATCTGAAGCCTGTCCTCTTACGTGCTCAGAACCAGTATCCCAAAAGCCGATTGGTTCTGGCCGTCCCGGCTCGTGGCGATCACGAGGCAAACACTTCTTTGGACGAGGCCCGCAGGGCAGCCAGGAAAATAAAGGCGAAGGTGGTTGAGCCCGTTGCAATCACTGACGGCAAGAAAGGCTGGACGACATTTAACCATGTGCTGATCACCCATGGCCTGGACGGAGTCAAACAGCAGCTCAAGGGATCTGCCAAAAGCTCAAGCAACGACCCCTCGGATGCCAGGTCAGGCAGGGCTGACGCCGCAAGTGAAGCTCACACAGATAATTCCGGAGGGGCTGAGGGGAATCAGGTAAGAGAAGCGTCATCCCAATCCGGTCCGGTTGAGATATCCGGAAAAAATCACCCCGAACGTCAGGGAGATGAACCCGAACAAGGAGCGGCTGGTGATAAGGGCAGTTTGGCTGCGGATAGATCTGAAGAAACCTCGGAAGCATTCGATGTTCCCAGTATATCTGCAAATACAGACCAGGCTTCAAACATAGCCCAGCCCGCCTGGCCAGAGCCTGATCCCGTCATGTTTGACGGTTTTGCCGGAGAATTTGTCAGTGCGGCGGTTGAAAAAAGTGAAGCCGATCCAGTTGGTGTGCTGGTTACGTTTTTGTCCCGCTTTGGGGTTGAAATCGGTCCGGATGTGTACAAGGTGCATCCCGAAAATCAACCCGGTAAAATCAATGCCGTGCTGGTCGGTGCCAGCGGGATGGCCAGGAAGGGAACTTCAGCCTCTCCGGTACGGGCTTTGTTTGATTTCGATGCTTCGTCATCCTGGCAGGGAGCGGAAACGAAAAATGGGCCGCTTTCAAGCGGGGAAGGGATTATTGAAGCTGTGAAAGATGCCGAAACGGTTTGGCGGAAAAATCAGGAGACCGGCGAAGAGGAGTTGGTGGTCAAGGATCCCGGAGTCAAGGACAAGCGATTGATGGTTATTGAAGGGGAATTTGCAAATCCTCTTGATTCGATGCGGCGACAGGGCAATACCCTCTCGAACATCATTCGCTGTATGTATGATGGGCATAAGCTTGCACCGATGACAAAAACCAATAAAATTTCGGCCACAGGCCACCATGTTGCGATCGTCGCGCACATCAGCCGAGACGAGCTGATGAAAAAACTCACGCTGACAGAGTGCTATAACGGATTTGTCAATCGTTTTTTGTGGGTGTGCGTTCGCCGTGGGGAACTGTGTCCGTTTCCACAAATTATGAACCCGGATGTGCTCGGAGCTTTCCAGAAAAGATTACTCGAGATCCTTAAGTGGTCTGAAAAACACCGCGGAGAATTTGATTTTTCTGAAGATGCTGCCAACTTGTGGGAGAAAAAGTATTCGGAGATTACTGATCTGGATGAAGGGGTTATGAGCCAGATCCTTAGTCGCGGGGCAACACATACCATCAGACTGTCACTGATCTATGCTGTGCTCGATTGTTCGAAAAAAATCCATAAACGGCATCTTGAGCGCGCCCTGGCTGTCTGGGAGTATGCAACGGATTCAGCATATACTATTTTTGGCGAACTTGAAGAGAGCAATTATTCCCGTGTAATTATTGCAGCTCTCAGGGATGAACCCGAAGGGCTGACGAGCACGCAACTTTATAAATTGTTTGGTAATCACATAAAGAACAGGGTGTTACGCAAAGAACTCGATTCCCTGGTCGAAACTGGTCGCATCTGCCTTGAGAAGCGTAAGACCAAGGGAGCCCCAAAAAAAATATACCTCTTGGCGAAAGATTCATGAATGTGTTGATTGCGAATTAAGCGAAAAAAGCGAAATAATCGATTTTAGGGGCTGTTAACTACTTATTTCGCTTTTTTCGCATGATATTCAGAATCTTGGCAAAAAGATCGAACTCATCTCATCATATTCACCAATTCGAAAAAAGCATCCCTTAACCCTTTCCTCTTTCCTGCGGACCTTCCCAGCTGGCCACCATATTCCAGGTCCTTGTGTCCGAGCAAATTTGCCTTGGTCTCGGCAGGGCGGATGATTGACCGAGGCACCTTTTTGACGTACGTTTGCTCGGAATTCATAAAAAACAGGGAGACAGAAGGCATGGATACAGCATCACAAGACACCAAAACCGAACGGATCAACCTCCGTGTGAAAAGCAGGGCCAAGGAGTTGATAACCCTTGCCGCGGGTTTTGAAGGGAAAACCGTCAGCAATTTTATTTTGACCAGCGCTCTGAAGCATGCGGAAAAAACAATTCAGGAGCATCAGTCGATGTCCCTGAACGCCAAGGAATCGCAGGCTTTTTTTGAGGCGCTTTCCGGGCCTGTACGGTTTACAACCAAATTATCAGAAGCCTTTGAAGAATATGACCAGCGTGTTGTTGCAAAATGAAACATGCTCAGGATCTGATTATCGAGCCGCTGCAGGCTGATCACGACCGAACAGGCTTTTCGTGTCATGTAGAAGCACTGGATCGTTATATCCAGAAGCAGGCCGGGCAGGATATACGACGCGGTATCAGCCGTGTCTTTGTTGCGGTTCGGCTCGACACGCCTAGGGAGATAGTGGGATATTACAGCTTGAGTGCATTATCCATTGCCTTGAACCAATTGCCCGAAAATATGGCCCGAAAGCTGCCCAGGCATCCGATTCCCGCCGCCCTGATCGGCAGGCTTGGTGTCAGCAAACGGGCACAGGGTTGTGGTATCGGCAGGATGCTGCTTGTAGATGCCATCAAGCGAACCCTGTCAGTACGTGATCAGATTGCGATCTATGCCATGGTCGTCGATGCAATGGATGACCATGCCAGAGCATTTTATGAACAGTACGGGTTTAAAAGGTTGTCGGATCACAGCAACCGATTGTTTTTGTCGTTACACTCCCTGAAATGATCTACAGCCAAGGCCAGGACAGGGTTTAGCGAAACGTCTGTGATCCACGCAGTGGCCCCCTGTGTCTGGAAAGGGTAAGGCTTGGGGCATTAGCCTGCGCCTCGCTCCGGACTATAACCTGTTCCTGTATCAGTACGTTTGTTGCTGGTCTCAGAAACCCAAAGAAATGCGCAAAAAATATTTGGAATTTTGGATACGTGGAGTTCGTTCTCTTGCAGCTGCTGAAAGGGTTGCATTGAAGAAGCACTGTATTTTACGGATGCGTCAAAGACGGATAACTGTGGATGAACTCAAGGAAGCTCTTGTTTGTTCTGAAATCGTTGAATATTATGAGGATGATTATCCGTTGCCGAGCGCACTTATTTTGGGTTATACAATTTCCGGAAAACCGTTGCATGCCGTGGTAGCCTGGGATCAGGAAAGCAATATTATCTGGATCATAACTTTGTATGAACCTACCAGCGAACGCTGGGATGAACAATTCAGAATCAGGAGACTGTGATATGGCCTGTCCACTCTGCAGAGGGAAGATGGAGATTGGAACGACTATTCTTCCTTTTCAAATGAACAACGGCAAGGTGATTGTGATTCTTAATGTGCCTGCTCGAATCTGCGAACAATGTGGCGAGGAGTACATTGATATGGAAGTTGCCAGAAATATCGAGTTCCTTCTGGACCGTGCTGAGCGTGATGGATTGAGCATGGGGTTTATGGAGTATGGGTCCGCAGCTTGAAAAATGTGTATCTCGAGGGTTCAGACCCCATGGCTGGATCTGTAAGCTTTCACCAATAAAGTTTTAGGACTCGACAACCGTGAAGCTAACAAAGGGGTGATTGAAACGGCTTCCGCTGAAAATCCACGAAGTGGTGACAGTTTCCGGCCGGCGACAGTCCGGCGGACGGAATTTCAGTTGTCCGGGGCCGTTGTCCAATTTTTTGTCCGGTAGTGTCGAGTGAGCTTGCGAACGGGCGGTTAATGCCTTTTCAAAAACGGATCAAATAGACATCAACGCGATCACCTATTTCTTCAACGACGACAAAAGCACAGGAACTTTTCAATGAAGGATGAGACGGTGACACATAAAGGATCCCTGCTCGACGACATGA
Organism: Desulfoplanes sp. PS50; assembly: GCF_053851535.1. NCBI lineage: Bacteria > Pseudomonadati > Thermodesulfobacteriota > Desulfovibrionia > Desulfovibrionales > Desulfoplanaceae > Desulfoplanes > Desulfoplanes sp. PS50. The sequence goes on from NZ_JBSPZA010000018.1 coordinate 48,879, forward strand.
TCGGCATCGTTCGCACCCATTTTGCGGTTGATGCCATCTATCTGTATGGTTCACGGGCCAAAAATCAGGAACATGCCGAAAGCGACTGGGATCTTGCCGTGCTTTTTTCGGATTTTGAACCCGATATTCTTGAGCGCGTGTCCCGTCCGCAACAGGTCGAAGCACTTCTTGAGCGCGAGCTGGGGATGTACACCGAGATATCCGTTGTCGACCTGGAAATGGTCCCGCCCCCTTTGCAGATGAACATCATCAAGGGCAAGCGGCTGTACGACCGCCTTGTTCCCCATGTACGGCGGGTTGAAATGTCCATCATCTCCAAGATCGAGAAGGATTACCTCCATGCGTGACTTCCTTTACGAGCAGGAAATCACTGTTTAGCTGGTCAATACATGTACCAGCGAAAAGATAAAGACAGTGGGCCAACTAAACAGTGTCTGCCCCCCGGGTACGCTAAACAGTGTCTGCCCCCCGGGTACACGAAAGGTTTTAAATAAAAACTGCCTTTATTTCGCATGTTTCGTATGTTTCGTTGGCAACAAAATCCTTTAGCTGGCGGTTCCTATGCTGTTGTATGCTGACGAGAGCTATGAAATACCAGCCACCCTACACCATTACCCCTGAGATTTTAAACCGGGTCGCAGCTATCAGCGAGGCTATCGGACGGATGACCGCGCTCGCCAATCAGGCGAGAGCCTTGCGGTTGCGGCGCATCAATCGTGTCCGTACCATCCACGGTTCGTTGGCCATCGAAGGCAATACGATGAGTCAGGAGCAAATCACCGCGATTGTGGAAGGTAAGCGAGTCATTGCTCCTCCTCGGGAGGTGCAGGAGGTAAAAAACGCCCTGGTCGCCTACGACCGGTTCGATACTTGGAAGCCTGAGGTCGAAAAGGATCTGCTGGAGGCGCATGGGATTTTGATGGCGGGCCTGATCCATGAAGCGGGCATGTATCGCCATGGCGGTGTGGGGGTGATGGACGGCCGGCAGGTGATTCACATGGCTCCACCCGCCAACCGAGTGGTGTTTTTGATGAAGGACCTGTTGAGCTGGTTGGCTCGTGGCGATGTGCACCCGCTTATCGCGAGTTCGGTCTTTCATTACGAATTCGAATTCATTCACCCCTTTGCCGATGGCAACGGCCGCATGGGGCGGTTGTGGCAAAGTCTGATTCTGACCCGTTGGAATCCTTTGTTTGCAGACATTCCGGTAGAAAGCCTGATCTTCGAACACCAATCCGAATATTACCACGCCTTGCAGCAGAGTACCGGGCAGACCGACTCTGCTCCCTTTATTTCCTTTATCCTCCGGATGATCCTGGAGAGCGTGACCGGGTCGACCCCGGAAGTTGCCCCGGAAGTTACCCCGGAAGTCCGACTTCTCGCGGCCCTGACCGTTGAGATGACCCGGCAACAGCTCAAAGAGGCGCTCGGGCTCAAGGACGACGAGCATTTCCGCAAGGCCTATCTGCTTCCGGCTTTGAACGCAGGACTCATTGAAATGACCATCCCTGACAAGCCGCGCAGCAGCAAACAGCAATACCGGCTGACCCACAAGGGCCGCCAGATGATAGCCCGCCATGGCGGTGGATGAGGCGACAGACCATCACACGTCAGGTACACCAACGGAAAAGGGAAAGGCAGGGCAAACCGGTTTTAGTACCTTACTCGTGAAAGTCTGCCATAAAAAACAAGAAAATTTGATTCGCAATCAAAGGCATTAGACGCCCGTTCGCAAGCTCACTCGACGGGGCTTTGCACAAGGTCTGCTAAGGTTTCTCCAAGGAACTCGCGTGGAGATAGAATGGCCTTTTGAGGGCGTGTCGGTTGGCTGTCCAGCTCCTGGGGTCCACCTAAAGCCTCCCTGTTGGGGGATGTTTTTTCCTGGAATTGACTTCTGTGCATGATGGTGTACAAAGTGATGTACATGGAGGATTATATGGAACAAAGCATGAATATTTCAGAGGCAAGAACCCGGCTGACCAGACTTCCTGAAGAATTGGGGGCCACCAGCGCCATCAGGATCACGCGAAAGCAGGAACCGGTCTTGGCGGTCCTGTCCTGGGAGTTTTATGAAACCCTTATGGAAACGCTTGAAATCCTGGGGGACGAAGCATCGAGAAATGCTCTCAGGGAAGGAATCCGCGCTCTCCGTCAGGGGAGAACGATCAGCGTTGAGGATCTGGCCAGGGAACTTAAGATATGAGTTGGAAGGTCATCGTGTCCGAACCTGCGGCCGACCAGGTCCGGGCTGTTAAAGACAAGCGTGTCCAGAAACTTCTTCTTGAAAGAATCAGAAAATTAGCGGTCTCGCCCCAAAAACAGGGTAAGACACTGGCCGGCGACCTGGCCGAATACCGCTCCCTTCGTGCTGTCGGGCAACGGTACAGAATTATTTTCCAGGTACACGACGAAACCGTATGTGTTCTTGTCGTTGCCATTGGCTTGCGTAATGATGGGCATAAAAAAGATATCTACAAGCTTGCCCAAAAACTTGTCCGACTTGGGCTTGTGGAGTGATTTTTCGTCTCACGATGCCTTTGATGCCTGTGCGTTACCGGTCTCAGAGACCCAGACACTTTTAAAATGGGACCCAAATTAGTCCCAAAATGGTCCCAAAAAATTCAATTTCCAGCTCGATGTAACGTGTGTTACATAAAAGCGTTACTTCTTCCTCGTTTTGTTCGATGTAACGTGGGGAGGAAAATTTTTTGCTGATTTTTTTGGTTAGAAGTAACACCGTTTTTGCTACCCTGATTTGTCAAGTGTAAATTTTATTTTTTTTTGTGTGATCCAGGGCTAAGATCTGAAATTCAAAAGGCCTGGCAGTTATGTTATATAACTGCCAGGCCTTTTTGATTTATTATGCAAGAAGCCCGGACTCGAGCACTTTGCCCAATTTGCCGACCAGACGGTCGGCGTTGTCAGATGAAATGGTAGACCATGGGATGTAGGGCTGCCGGTTCTTTTTGTCATCTATAACCCCCCCCCTGTGTCAGGAAGGCAGGTGCTGAAGCTTGGATTCAATTTTGTCGATGCGTTTCGCGAGTTCGTCTATCCTGGTTGATGGTTGGGTTTCCATTTGGGGGGCGAGCCGGTGATGATGTCCATCATCAAAGAGGTCGTGAACGGACACATCAAGAGCCATGGCTAGTTTTTCAAGAGTGGCAAGAGTGCAACGTGAAATCTCTACATCTTTTCTGGCTTTTAAAATAGTAACATTATTGACTTCAGAGAGCTGTTCCAAAGCCCTGATGGTCATATTTTTATCCTTCATGATTCTTTCTAAGTTGCTTTTCATACGAACCCCAAATCTTTTTTGGCAAAATGTCTAATTAAAGCTTGACAAATTAGTCTTAGTTTTGTATGTTGTATTTGTTGCTGCGGAGGAAAGGAACAAATAATTTTTTTAAGGAGGAAAAAATGCGAAAGGCATTATCACAATTTGATGCTGGCCTCGAAGAAGTAAAAGAAAAGTTGATCACCATAGCCGAGCGCTTGGATAGCCTCCAGGAAGGAGACCCCGATATAGTCGTTATGACAAAGATTGAATGGTCGGTCATGGCTATTGCCGATGCAATTACATTGCTTGATGCCAGGCGAGTTATTTTTGCGAATGAATTTGGTCAATAATGGAAGAGGTGAAGCATGACTGAATATAATCAGAATACGGCTATAAGCCATGAATGTCAAAGTCCCGTTATCTCCAATCTGGCAATGGCCCTGTCACGGGTGCAGGGGGCGATGGAATTTGCAAAAAAAGATTCAGTCAATGCCAGTTATTCATCACACTACTCTAGTTTGGCTGCCTGTCTAGATTCATGTCGCATACAATTGGCCGACAATGATTTGGCTGTAATCCAGATCATAAGAACTGGCAACGATGGAGTGATGCACCTTTTGACGCGATTGATTCACGCTCGAAGCGGTGAGTGGATCGAAAGTGATTATCCTATTTTTTGTCAAATCGACAATCCTCAGGCGGTCGGGTCGGCCCTTACCTATGCCAGGCGGTATTCCTTGTGTGCGATCATCGGGATCGCGTCTGAGGACGACGACGGAGAGCATGCAATCCATTATAATGATAAAGGAGGTAATAGCGGATGTAAAACAGATTCCAAACCCGGCAAGGCCGGGGATGCTGTGGCAACACACAAACAGATCGAGACGATCGAGGAGATGGCCAGAGAGCGGGGGCTTGATGCGCTCGAGGCGGTGGGCAAATTTTTCGAGAAAAAAGTGGACGCCATCGAGCGTCTGTCAAGGGTCGAAGCATCCCGGGTGATCACCTGGATGAGTCAGCATCAGGCGCGTGAGAATTTGGAAAAGGCAGTCTAACGAACTCAGCTTTAAAGGAGAAAATTATGAGCAATGAAAATCGTGCTTTTAAAGGTCAGGGGATGGAAGATTTGAACAAGTTTAAGCAGAAGATGCACGAAGAAACAAAAGACATCTCTGCAGAATCTCAAAATTTGATCAATGAGATGGAGATTGATGCGTTGTACAAAAATCTCGACAAAAACGGCGTCATGACCAGGGTGGTGATGATGCCGGACTATGATAGGACGTACGCTTACGGATGCATGGAGGTCATACATCAGCTTGAAACAGTTGATGAAAAGTATGCGGCCTGCAGATTTTTTCAGCTCCTGGAAATTGGTGGTAAAAAATGGCCCGAGCTCGCCTTGTTTGCCAAAGCTTTTCTGGAAAGATCCAGCAAAACTATGAAAACTGTAGCCTGTTGATATTTAACCAACTTTAACTAAAGAGGATGTTATATGAAAAAAAGAAGACCTAGAATTGCCCCCGAGGTTCGGTATGACGCTGTCATGGACCTTATTCGCAATAAAGACACGTTGAGACAAGTCGCGAGACGTAACAACATGTCTACGTCAAGTCTTTGGAATTACTATGCAGACGTTGACGCAGCAATAAAAAAAGTGGTCGGCATGGACAATTCAAAGCCGCCACAGCAGGCTGCCCAGTCCATGGCAAGCCAAGAAGCAAAGGCGGGCCATGAAGGGACCGCCGCGAAGCAGGTCGAATCCATGTCAGCAGTGGAAGCGAACGAGTTGGTTATTCGCATAAAAATTTCGACGAGTTGATCCGGATCGGATGAAAGGGAAATGACGCGAAAATCCGTGGGACACGATAGGATGTCTCACGGATTTTTTTGGGAAATTTTCTTCTTTTTTTATGGCAGGTTGTCACGAGTAAGGTGCTAACACCTCGAACCGTCTCTGCCTTGATGGATGATAAGGCGACAACTTCCCTGACACAGGGAGTCCCTGACACAGGGGGTGACACAGGGGGCGGGTTAGTTGTCCGTGGCAGAAATAAGGTATCCTTCAAACTCTTCCATGCTTGCACAATTAAAGGCACGCTCGAAAAGCTTGTCCAGTGATGCTTGGGAGTGAATGGACGTTATCCTGTTAGCCATCAAGGGGTTTACAGTGCCAAACTTCATCATCAATGTTTTCAAGAGCATCTGCTGGGCATTCTCGATTTTGCCTTCGATTTTGCCTTCGATTTTACCTTTCTCGATGCCTTTTTCCTCTCCAGCCATCATCCATTTTTCAGTCCACTGGGTCACACGTTCTGCCAGCATGGTATCGACCTCCTGCAAATCATCTACTTCGGGTATGGGTTCGTCAGGCACCACCCGAGCGAGAAGTACCCGGCGGATCCAGACCGTGAATGCCCGGCGCAAGGAAAGATATTCACGCCCTTTAAGTCTTTCAATAAGTCCTTTGACCGCACATTGCAACTCTTCAGGGCCTTCCGCTTGCTCCAGGCGTATGAGCAAACTTGATAGCCCTTTGTTCTTACTGAGTTTTTTCTTGGAGACATTGCCTTCGTCCAGGAAAAAATACCGTTGGCTCGGTTTGTAACGAGCGAGGCTGGGCGGCATTGGAGCAATCAAATCTGAAATTTCCTGCTTGGCGGTCCAACGATTACAGCCGTTGTAGAGTACAATGGGGAACACCGGCGGCAGCTTATCTTTGTTGCCAATAACCTTACTCTTGATGAGATCCTGATAAAGCAAACCAGTATAAACCATGACCCGAACAGCCATCCATGGATCCACGGTGCTCTGGAATTCGATGAGCAAATAGACATACACCCAAGAGTCATTCCACTTCACACGCCAGATGCAGTCATCATGACGTGATCGGATATCGTCAGTGGAGAAGCTCTTGTTGGTATTCTCCAAGGTGGAAAAATCCAGTCCCCGAACCCACTTTTCGGGTACAAAATCTCGGATCAGGCTTTCAACCATCTCAGGGTGTGAAAAAATCTGCTTGTACGAGCCATCATGCTCGTTGTTCCTGCCTAACTCCGAGGCTTTTGTGTTTGTATTGCTTTTCTGGATGCTCATGGTGCCTTGATCATGCGCTGACGGGATTTTCTTGCTCATGTAATAAAACATAAGGCATATGCCCAAAGCCGGCAAGGGAAATCCCCCCTGTGCCAGGGAAATGGTCGCCCACCGTGGAATTTTCTTCGGTGGGCTTTTTTAAACTGGCAGAAAAAGACTTGTCAGGACAACGTCAGGACATTAATGGTAAGAGTAAACAACAAACAGGAGCCAGCTATGTCTGCCGTACGACTACCGAAAAATGAACGGATTGATGTTCGAACCAGCAGTTCCGTTAAAATGCTTTTACAAGAAGCTGCCCGCGTAACTCATAAAAATGTCAGCGAATTTTTGCTGGATGTCGGGATCGCCGCCGCTAATCAGGCCCTTGCTGATCAAAGGCTTTTTTCTCTGGACGACACGCAGTGGGCAGCGTTCGAAAAAGCATTGGATCGGCCTGTTCAAGATAAGCCTCGTCTTAAAGAACTGCTTTCAACACCAGGTCTGCTCGAATGCAAATAGCATACGAGCCTGTACGAAAACTCTCGGCCACCGATACTGTGAGTGTCTTTGATTGCGGACAGACAGCACTTAATCTGTTTTTGCAACGGCATGCCCTGGTAAACCAGAGGGCAAACAGTGCTCAAACCTATGTATGCTGCTGTAAAGATATTGTGGTTGGGTATTATAGCCTGGCCGTTGGAAGTGTTGTTCATGAAGCCACGCCCCAGCGAGTTGTGAAAGGACTCGCTCGTCATCCTGTTCCGGTAATGATTCTGGCGCGTTTGGCCGTGGATACTGATCATCAGAGACTGGGACTTGGACGAGCTTTGCTGAAAGATGCCTTGCTTCGAACAGCTCAAGCTGCAGATATTGCGGGAATTCGAGTTTTGCTGGTACATGCCAAGGATGAATCCGCACGGAACTGGTATGTTTCTTGGGATTTTGACCCCAGCCCGACAGATCCATATCACCTTTTTTTGCTGATCAAAGATCTCAAAAGATTACTGGGCAACGGGTAGGGGCTTGGGGGCTGAGATTTCGCAAACATGGCTGCAGGGTTTCAAATAGTGCGACCAAACCGCGCCCGGCGCTTTTTTTTCATGCTTGGAGGCAGTGGACTGGACACGATATCGACATGGTCTTGCCAAGAGCCTGAAGAAACCCTATATTGTACAAGTAATAGGACATCTCAACCTCACTTTCAGGAGAAACACCATGCGCGTGGTCAATTTTTCAGAGGCACGCAATCGCCTTAAAAACGTTATCGATCAGGTCATCGATGATGCTGACTATACGGTTATTGCCAGACGCAATGCAGCGGATGCGGTGGTTATGTCTTTCGATACCTTCAGTAGCTTGATGGAGACTGTGCATCTGCTTCGATCTCCAGCTAACGCAGCTCATCTGGCCAGATCCATAGAGCAGTACCGCCAGGGCAAAACAGTCCATAAGGATTTGGTCGATGGCGAAGGATAATGTGTCGAGTTTAATCTGGACCCTGGAGGCCTGGGATGACTATCAATATTGGCAAACCCAGGACAAAAAAACGCTCAAGCGCGTTAACAGACTGATCAAAGACTGTCTTCGCCATCCTTTTGAAGGAATCGGCAAGTCAGAACCGCTAAGAGAAAATCTGGGCGGCTTCTGGTCTCGTCGTATCGATGAAACCAACCGTCTGGTGTACTGTGTGCATGATGAAGAACTAGCCATCATTTCTTGCCGTTATCATTATGATTCGAGAAGATAAGGTTGTTACCTTAGGTGAATCTCGGAAGAGGCGACAACTTTCCTGACACAGGGGGCAGGTGCGCAGGAATATTGAACGATTCCCTGATGATTTTATGTTTGAACTGACCCGGGAAGAGTTCGACAGGTTGAGGCCGCAATTTGCGACCTCAAACCGGGGAGGCACACGGTACATGCCCATGGCCTTTACCGAGCATGGGGTCAATACAGGCACCAACGAAACGACAAAGACATGGGGGCCAACGAAACAGTGTCTGCCCCCCGGGTACGCTAAACAGTGTCTGCCCCCCGGGTATACGAAAGGTTTTAAATAAAAACTGCCTTTTTTTCGCATGTTCCGCGTACCCGGGGGGCAGACACTGTTTCGCTGGCAAAAAAAATCTTTTAGCTGGCCAATGCATGTCCAGCATTGATTCAAAATCAAAAAACCCGTTGACGTCCTCTTCCCCCGCGTGTACGCGTTCAATTCCTGAACCCACGAAAAGTCAGACACAAAATGGACGATTCCACCTCCTATAAAATCTACAGACTCATCAACGACAACCCCGAGATCTCCCAGCGGGAACTCGCCCGCAGGCTGGGCGTTTCCCTGGGCAAGGCCAACTATTGCCTCCAGGGACTCATCGGCAAAGGGATGATCAAGGCGAGCCGGTTTTGTACCAACAAAAACAAACAGGCCTACATATATTTGCTGACCCCCAAGGGCATCGAGGACAAGGCCCTGGTCACCCTGCGCTACCTCAGGCGTCGGATGAAAGAGTATGACGAGATCAAAAAAGAAATCGTCCAGATCAAGGAAGATATGGGCAAGGAAAAGGGTTAAGTTGAAAAGGGTTAAGGGTTAAGGAAAAAATCTGTGCTCGGGGGAGTTGTGGGGTATAGTTCGTTTGAGGATTTGGATGCCAGCCCGGTGGAATGGCTGTTACACAGCCCCTTCTTTTGAAGGATTCCACCGGGTAAAGAAAAGGGCTTGCCGGTTGGCTGTTCGCTTGTATGAGCTTCTCCAAGGGTGTCGCGATTACGGGTTGAAAGATCAGATAACCCGTGCTGCAGTCTCCATACCTAGTAATACCTGCCCCGTGAAATAGCTTGGGATATTATGTTCTATACATATGTTTTGCAAAGCGAGAAGGACGGCAACTTGTACGTCGGGTTTTCCAAGGATCTCAAGCTAAGATTTGAACAACATGCAAGTGGGAGAGTCGAGTCGACACGAGATCGGCGTCCTCTCAAGCTGATATACTATGAGGCAACACTTGTCAGGGATGATGCTATCCGCAGAGAGAAGTATCTGAAGACTTATTACGGCAAAATGTTTCTTAAAAAAAGACTCAAATCTTATTTCACGGGGTAAAAAGGTTATGAACGGGATTCTGTCAAAGAATCGATCCATTTTTTTCATATATCCAAAGGATCTGCAGCCGAACTTCGGACACAGATTTATATAGCAGGCAAAATAGGGATACTACCAGAGAATGTAATTCAAGAGCTTGTACGAGAAACAAAAGAAATATCCTGTATGCTCCAAGGCCTCATCCGATCCTACAAGAAAAAGATCACCCTTAACCCTTAAACCTTAACCCTTCAAACTTTCGCATGTTTCGCATGTTTAGTTGGCGAAAAAAATCCTTTAGCTGGCGGTTCCTATGCGGTTGACCGGGGATCAAAGAATTCCTTGGAATGGAAGATTTTTGACGAGTCTGAATCGTAGTAAATTTTCATATATTTCAAGGTGTTACTTGTAATGTGGTCTGCTTTCGTTGATTCTAAGCCTGCCTGGTGAAATGTCCTTGTCACTTCATATTACACTTGGGTCTAAAAATAGCCATTTTTAAAGTATAAAAACAATAATATCAGTCATTTCGAGAGGTCAGACCCCACGGGCAATTGGCGGGTTCAAGCCTCACGGGTGCACGGGTTGAATATGGGGAATAAACCAACATTAACAGACAGCATTGTGCCTGTACAACAGATTCAGACCATGATTTTTACCATTCGTGGTATTCAGGTGATGGTGGATCGTGACTTGGCAACGGTCTACGATGTTGGAACGAAAGTCCTCAATCAGGCTGTAAAAAGAAATATTGAGCGTTTTCCTCAGGAGTTTCGGTTTCAACTCACGGAGCCAGAAAAAATGGAACTGGTCACAAATTGTGACCGGTTCAAATCGTTGAAGCATTCAACCAGTAATCCGTATGTGTTTACCGAACAGGGTATATCTATGCTTTCTGCCGTGCTCCGAAGTGAGACGGCAATCAAAATCAGTATCAAAATCATAAGTGCCTTTGTGGAAATGCGGCATTTTATTCAACAAAATGCCAGTGTTTTTGCCCGGATGGACCATGTTGAACGCCGCCAGATTACATTTGAATCGGAAACGGAAAAAAATTTCGAGAAAGTTTTTCAAGCATTGAAGGCAAATGACCCACCCAGACAGGGTATTTTTTACAAAGGCCAAGTGTACGATGCCTACACCTTTGTTGCTGACTTAATCCGAAAGGCGAATAACAGCCTGACTCTGATTGACAATTATGTAGATGATACCGTTCTCACTCTACTCAGTAAACGGAAAAAGTGCGTCTCGGCGATCATTTACACGCAAATGATTTCGAAACAGCTATCCCTTGATCTCCCCCTGTGCCAGGGAGGTTGTCGCCTTTTCTGAAATTCACCTATGGGGGCCAACGAAACAGTGTCTGCCCCCCGGGTACACGAAAGGTTTTAAATAAAAACTGCCTTTATTTCGTATGTTTCGTATGTTTCGTTGGCAAAAAAATCCTTAGCTGGCGGGTCTTAAGCTGCTGTATGATCTTGCTGAAAAGGCAGATCTGATTTTGGACGAAGCCCATATTGAGATTCTTGAGGTAGTAACAGATTTTAACCTCGAAGCACGCTATCCTGACGAGAAATTTTCATTTTACAAAAGATGTACAAAAGAGTTTACAAAAGAACATCTTGATAAAATTGAGGAAGTGAAGACATGGCTTCTACAAAAGATAAGATCATCAGGGATATCAGAAGATACATCGTCGAACTGAACAGGCATGGTATTGTCGTCCAGAAAACCATGCTCTTTGGTTCCTGGGCCAAAGGTTCTGCCCGTGAAGAGAGTGATGTCGATATCGCCCTGGTTTCGTCTTCATTTTCCGGTGACCGGTTTCAGGATCGGCGCAAAATCGTTCCCTTGAGGCGGCGTATCAACAATAACCTCGAGCCGATTCCTTTCAGCCCGGAATCGTTTGCCGAGGGTGGAAGCCTTGTGGATGAAATCAGTGAGCATGGAGAGGAGATCGTATAGCCGCTTGAGGTCTTGAAAATCCCCAGTGTCTGCCCCCCGGGTACACGAAAGGTTTTAAATAAAAACTGCCTTTTTTCGCATGTTTAGCTGGCAAAAAAGTCCTTTAGCTGTTCCTTTTTTCAAAAAATCTTTTAGCTGGAATAGATAGTCCTCATGAAAGCAGTCATCCTTGCCGGTGGATTCGGCACACGTATCAGTGAAGAGACCCATCTTCGTCCTAAGCCTATGATTGAGATAGGCGGGAAGCCCATTTTGTGGCATATCATGAAAATTTATTCCCATCATGGGATTAAGGATTTCATTATCTGTCTTGGCTACAAGGGTTATTACATTAAAGAATATTTCGCCAACTACTTCCTGCATATGTCCGATGTCACTTTTGACATGAGCAAGAATACCATGGAAGTACACCACAATCATTGTGAGCCGTGGAAGGTTACCCTGGTCGATACGGGGCTCAATTCCATGACCGGTGGCCGGCTCAAAGGGGTGGCTGATTATCTTGATGACGAGCCCTTTTGTTTCACCTACGGAGACGGCGTGGCCGATGTGGATATTTCCGCACTCATTGCCTATCACAAACAGCAGGGACTCTTGGCCACCATGACCGCTATCCAGCCTCCCGGGCGTTACGGGGCCTTGGAGATGGAAGGGTGCAACATCCGTCGATTTCAGGAAAAACCCAAAGGTGACGGCGGCTGGATCAACGGCGGTTTTTTTGTCCTTGATCCCAAGGTTATCAACTACATTGAAGACTCCTCTATTATGTGGGAAAATGAACCTCTGGAGCGTCTGGCAGCTGAATCACAGCTCTGTGCTTATAAGCATGAGGGATTCTGGCAGGCCATGGATACGTTGAGGGATAAAACGAAGCTTGAAGGCCTGTGGGAAAAAGGAACTGCGCCCTGGAAGGTCTGGGAGAAATAAATGGCTGCTGATACCATTCTGTTTGGGGATATATACCGCAATAAACGTGTTCTTGTGACCGGGCATACGGGATTCAAAGGTTCCTGGATCTGTGCATGGCTGACGTCCATGGGGGCGGATGTTCTTGGGTTTTCTCTGGCTCCGAACACGAAGCCGAACCATTTCTCTCTTCTTGAACCGGACCTGGCAATGCAATCTGTTCTTGGAGATATCCGGGATCTGGATGTCCTTAAAAAAACTTTTGCCGAATTTCAGCCGGAAATTGTTTTTCACTTGGCAGCCCAACCCCTGGTCCGTCTCTCCTATGATCAGCCCATTGAAACCCTGCATACCAATGTTATCGGCACAGCCAATGTGTTTGAGGCCTGCCGCCATACCCCTTCCGTGCGGGCCATTGTCAATATCACCAGCGACAAGTGCTACGAGAACCGGGAATGGGTCTGGGGATACAGGGAGAATGATCCCATGGGCGGGTATGATCCCTATAGCGCATCCAAGGGGTGCGCCGAGCTGGTCACTTCTGCATACAGGAACTCATTTTTTCATCCAGATACCTATGGAAAGGATCACCACGTGCTTTTGGCCAGTGTCCGTGCCGGGAATGTCATCGGCGGTGGGGACTGGGCCATGGATCGCATTGTCACCGACATGATGGAAGCCGCCAATCGGGATGAATTCTTTCCCATCCGTAATCCCGGAGCCACCAGACCCTGGCAGCATGTGCTGGAGCCGCTTTCAGGTTATTTGCTTTTGGGACAGCGTTTATTGGAAGGCAAAAGTGACTGTGCCGGAGCATGGAATTTTGGGCCCAACGATGACGGAGCCATAACTGTTCTCGAAGTGGTCAATGCTATGCAGAAGCGGTGGTCGCGGGTTCACTATGTTGTCCAGCAAAGCGAACACCAACTCCATGAAGCGAACCTGCTCAAGCTCGACTGCTCAAAGGCCAGAATGCAGTTGCACTGGAAAGGGATCTGGGACGCAGACACGACATTTCAAGAGACCGCAGAATGGTATCGTACCTTCTATGAGCAGGATCGCTTGCTTACATTACGACAGTTGGATACCTACGTCCACGATGCTCTTGCTGCGGGAGCAGGATGGGTTGAATCAATGACGGATCGTGACTCTGCTGGCCAGGACGGAAACGATTGAACAGGAGGCAAGCCATGGACGCTGTACGACAAATAGTGGATCGAAAAAGCATCACCTGGAATGATGTATAAAACAAGGATGCAAAATGAATACGATACGATTTTCTTCGACAGTTAAAAATGGTGTTATTCAGGTTCCTGAAGAATACACGGATCTCGAGAACATAACGGTTAAAGTTACGCTGCATACCGTCTCAAATAAAAATAATGAAGAAAAACAATTCATCGATGCTACGTACAACAGCGTAATCGAAGACGATAGTGTGGAAGATACACTTTGGAGCAAGTACCTATGATTGGCGAAATGTATATCTATGCGGTTCCTTTTGCTGATAAACCCAAATTGTCGAAACCCCGTCCTGTCATTTTGCTTTCCGAGCCGAACAGTCATGGCGATATTCTGGCCATTGCAGGCACAAGCAAAAAAACGAATTGGGCAGAGGAAACACGAGTTTTTGAGGTGTCGCCTTCTTTTTTGCTTGAAACCAGGCTGACCGATGAAACCATTTTTCCCCTGTCAAAACAGATTTTAATCAGTCAGGAAAATCTACGCACCTGTCTTGGTCGTCTCATTCCTGAAAAAATCAAGGAACTGCTTAAAGCTGTAAGCTTGCATCATACCGAATTGTATTATCAGGCCGTTCATCAGGAAAGCCAATCCCAGCCTTTTCTTCCCGGCACTTCCCGGGTCAATTACGCCGGTCGGGTTTTCGACGAATCCGAGATGTGTAATCTGGTGGATTCCTCCCTTGAATTCTGGTTGACCTACGGCCGATATTCTAAAGAATTTGAAAACCGTTTGGCCGAATTTCTGGGCATCAAATACGCCTTTCTGGTCAATTCCGGCTCCTCGGCAAATCTGTTGGCCTTCATGGCCCTGACCTCACCGCTTCTCAAGGACCGGGCCGTCAAGCGGGGCGACGAAGTCATCACCGTGGCCGCCGGATTTCCCACCACCGTGGCCCCCATTATCCAGTACGGTGCTGTTCCGGTGTTCGTGGATGTGGACCTGACCACCTTCAATATCGATGTCTCCAAGCTGGAAGCCGCCCTGTCTCCCAGAACAAAAGCCGTAATGCTCGCCCATACCCTGGGCAATCCCTTTGACATCCAGGCCGTCAAATCCTTTTGCAAGACCCACAACCTGTGGCTTATCGAAGACAATTGCGACGCACTCGGTTCTACATACCAGGGCAGATATACCGGCACCTGGGGGGATATCGGCACCTCCAGTTTTTATCCGCCTCACCATCTGACCATGGGCGAGGGCGGGGCCGTGTACACAGACAACAAGCTCCTCAAGAAGATTATCCTGTCCATGCGCGACTGGGGGAGGGATTGCTGGTGCGAAAGCGGAGTTGATAATACCTGCGGCTGCAGGTTTTCCAAGCAGCACGGAACCTTGCCCTTTGGATACGACCACAAATATGTGTACAGCCATTTCGGCTACAACCTGAAGCCGACCGACATGCAGGCCGCTATCGGCTGCGCCCAGCTCGATAAGCTGGAGTCCTTCACGGCCAGACGCAAGGAAAACTACACCCTCCTGCGCACCGGCCTGGCCGACCTGGATCGCTTCTTTCATCTCCCCGAACCCACCCCGAACAGTGACCCCAGCTGGTTCGGCTTTTTCCTGACCCTCAAAGAGGGTGTCCCGTTCACCAGAAACCAGATCGTGGAGCACCTCGAAGCCGCCAACATCCAAACCAGAAACCTGTTTGCCGGAAATATTACCCGGCATCCCTGTTTCATGGAGTTGCAGAAAGGAAAGGATTATCGGATTGCCGGGAAGTTGAAAGTGACGGACAAGGTCATGAACGATAGCTTCTGGATTGGGGTGTATCCGGGGATGAAGGAAAAGGCGATTGATTATATGATTCAGACAATCAGGGAATATGTGGGGCAGTATGCAGATAAATGAAATCGATATTCCAGGATGCTTTGAAATAATTCCAAGGCGATTAGAGGATAGCCGGGGCGTATTCGTTAAAACCCTTCATGAAGAAATATTTGTGGATCGTGGCTTGCCGACAGATTTTGCCGAAGAGTATTATTCCAAATCGTATCAGAATGTGCTCCGGGGCCTGCATTTTCAGACTCCCCCACATGATCATGTCAAAATGGTTTATTGCGTTTCCGGAACTATTCTGGATGTTATCGTGGATCTGCGTGTCGGCTCACCAACCTTTGGGCAGCACAAGAGCTTCGAACTGAGTGATGTCACTGCCAGAACACTTGTATTGGCTAAAGGCATTGCTCATGGGTTTTATACGATGAGTCAGGAAGCTATAGTCATGTACAAAGTGAGTACCGTTTACGCCCCTGAACATGATACAGGCATTTTGTGGAATTCGTTGGACATCCCCTGGCCAACCAAGGCCCCTCTTCTTTCTGACCGCGACAAAGGATTTCCTGCCTTTCAGGATTTTGACTCACCCTTTGCATACCAAAAGTCATAACCATGTCCAAAACAGCGTTGATTACCGGTGCAACCGGATTTGTGGGGTCTCATCTGGCACGCCGTCTGGTTAAAGATGGGTGGACTGTTCATGCCATTGTTCGCAGCTCTTCAAAACGTGATCTGATTCACGATATCGAAGATTCTATTTATTTTCACATCTATAATGGCACGGTTGACTCCATGCAGGAAATTTTTGCTGAAAGTCGTCCAGATACAATATTTCACTTGGCTTCTCTTTTCCTGTCCCAACACCAACCGCAGGATATCACGGCCCTGATTCAGAGTAATATAACCTTCGGAACTCATTTAGCCGAAGCAGCCGTTGCCAATGACTGTTTTCAATTCATCAATACCGGCACTTCCTGGCAGCATTACGAAAATGAGGACTACAACCCTGTCAACCTATACGCTGCAACCAAACAGGCTTTTGAAGATATTCTGAAGTATTATGTCGAGGCTCATGCATTGAAGGTGGTTACTCTCAAGCTGTTTGATACGTATGGACCTGATGATCCTCGCCCTAAGTTGATGAATCTATTGAAGCGGGCTGCTGAAACCGGGGAGACTCTGGAGATGTCGCCAGGGGAGCAGTTGATTGATTTGGTGCATGTGGATGATGTGGTGGAAGCTTTTTGCACTGCTCAGGAACTGATTGGTAAAATGGATGGGTCAGTGATGAATGACTACGGAATATCTTCTAACAATCCAAGATCATTGAGAGATATTGTAACAGAAATTGAAAATGAGCTCGGCAAGAAAATTACAGTGCACTGGGGTGGAAAACCATATCGGATCAGAGAAGTAATGATTCCATGGAACTCAAGTGATAGTATTCCTGGTTGGTTTATAAAAGATAAAAATTTTATTCGATAACTATGTGTAAATTTACGATAGCAATACCCGTGTATAATGGGGTTAAAAATGTTGCCGACTCCATAGAGTCAGGAATTCGTCAAGACTATAAATTTGATTTTGAAGTCTTGGTTGTTGATAATAATTCCAATGATGGAACAAACAAAATTTTAGACAACTATTCAGATGAAATTGAAATAGTAAAAAATGTAAAAACTGTTTCAATGTATGAAAATCACAACGTTTGTTTGGAAAAAGCAAAAGGGGATTATGTTCTTTTTTGTCATTCTGATGATATTCTTCACAAAAATGCTTTGAGTGTTTTGCATAAAGAACTATCCGTATACGATTTCCCAGATAAGTTTGTCATTTGGGGAAGAAGTATGTTCAGGGATTATGGGGCAGCATATCAGAGGGCCGGTGGTGAGATTAACAAAATTATTGCGGGGATGAATAGCGCTAAAACTTTTATGTATGGTGGCCTTACCCCATCCGGAACCTGTTATAGCCGAAAATCTTTTTTAGAGCTAGGCGGTTTTCTCAACTGTAACCATCGTTTGTCCCCGGCAGATTGGACAACGATGATGATGCTTGCTCTTGAAGGGTTTGAATTTAAGATGATTGATAGGCTTTATTTTCAAAGAACATTTGCTTCAACTCTGGTAACTGGAACTGCTCAATCTGAAGTTCGGGCCTCTTTGATTGACGCAATAGCGGAATTAGAGAAAAAACTGCCTAAAGAAAAACTTGATCGATTGATCGATATTTCGCAGGAAATGAGTCTTCCCCCTTTCAGTTTTTATTATGGGTGTGTCCAAAATGGCATAGCTTGTGATCGGATCAGGAAAATTCTGATCAAGAAATTGATCAGGCGTCCGATACTGTTGGGAAATAGATTTGTAGGAAGAATTTTTTTAGGGCTTGAATAGAATTGATCTGATTTATGCCAAACAACAAACCACATAAAGCAATCAAGGCCACAGTCTGGTCAGCTTTCGGTGTCTATACCAATCGCTTTCTTGCTTTGGGGATTGCCGCTGTTTTAAGTCGGCTTTTATCCCCGGAAGATTTTGGAACCATCGCCATGGTTACCGTTATTTCCGGTTTTATGAGTATTTTCGCCGATGCCGGAATTGGAAGTGCTGTTGTTCAGTTTCGAGATTTCAAGGGTAAGGACCACCAGTCCCTTTTTAGTCTCTCTCTCTTGCTGGGGGTGTTCCTAGCCGGACTGCTGGCATTTGGCAGCACGTTTGTGGCGGTCTTTTTTGACAATCCGGACCTTCAACCGGTGGCCGCGGTGATGGCGTTGGCATTTCCTTGTTCTACGCTTGGAATTGTACCCCGTGGACTGTTGCAGCGGGACATGCGGTTTCGGGAAGTCGCTGTGGTCAATATTATGGCGGCTTTTGCTGCCGGTATTGTCGGGATTGTCATGGCGTTTACCGGGTGGGGCTATTGGGCTCTTGTTGTGCAAACGTTAACCAATAGTTTTTTGTCCAGTCTTGCCTTCCTGATCCTAGCGAAGCTTTCGCCGATTCCGTATTGGGATTTTGCGGTTATTCGGAAAATTTTCAGCTATTCAGGCAACCTGACGTTGTTCTCTATGATCAACTATTGGGCCAGAAACCTGGACAATCTGCTGATTGGTAAATTTATCGGCTCTGCACCTCTCGGCTTTTACAACCGGGCCTATCAGCTAATGATGCTCCCGCTCTCGATGTTGACGTCGGTTATCTCTCCGGTTCTTCATTCTGCTCTGGCTGAGAAACAAAATGACATCTCCGCCATGTATCGAGGATACCAGAAGGTGATCCGACTGATTGCTCTGGTCAGTATTCCGGGTATGTCGTTTGCCGTGATTATGGCACCGGAATTGATTCGTGTCGTTTGGGGAGATCAGTGGGATCAGACGATTCCTGTTTTTGCGATCCTCGGGCTCAACGGCTTGTTCCAACCGATCATGTCCACGACAGGAACTGTTTTTTTAGCTCGAAATAAGGCAAACTGGTTATTTCGTTCGGGTATTATTTCGACAATTTTGTACTGTACCGGTATAGTTATGGGGCTCCCATACGGGATTGTCGGCGTGGCTGTCGGGTATACAATTGCAAGTAATTTATATGTTATTCCTTTGATGTTTTTTATTTTTGTAAAATTATTGCATGGAAAATTTATCGATTTTGTAAATGCAATACGGTTTCCGTGCCTGTTTTCGATACTTTTTTCACCTATAGCTTTTGGATTATCTGAGATAGTTAGAAATAATCTGAACGATATATATGCTTTGACCGTGGTTTTTATATTTTCGGTTGCTGCATATATTTTTGCATTGTTTTTTTTCGAAAGAAAGCTCTTTAATTTGGGCGTCCGCTATATTCCGTTCGTCAATAAGTGTTTTCACGTAGTTTGAATGTGATGTACGTCATTATATGATATTGTTGCAGCTGTAAGGTCTGAATCGTTGAAGCATGGTCCTTTCGAATGGGCAACTTTATCGGACTAAATATATACCGAGGGAAGACTTTCGTGGTCAACTAGTGATGTTCAAGGCGATTCATCTACGTGATCAATCAAAATTATATGACTAAATATTTTCAGAAAGCGCAGGCAATAGAAAAAGAAATTGCAAAATATTGCCACTATGGTGCAGAATTGGTCATGGGGTCTGACCCCTCGAAGCTACTGATTTTATGAGATTTATGTACCTAAAAAGGCCATTTTTTGGCGTTAGAATCAATAGCATCAGTTATAAGTGGTAATAAGCATACAAAATATATGACGATTTAGTTAAATTGGCCGCGTGGGAACAATTCCTGCCTGGATTTCACGCCGGAGGGGGTAGGCCCTGTGGGGCGCATTCGCCAACAAAATTCAATCCGTTCATGAAAATAAATGCTTCGACCCATAAGATTCTTTGTTCCTGGACACGTGAGGGCATAGAGATGCGGATTCCCCCTGTGCCAGGAAAGATGTCGCCTCAATTGATCACCCATAAAAGGGGGCTTTTTGAGGTAGCCAGGCACCAACGAAAAGGGCAAAGACAGGGGGCCAACGAAACAGTGTCTGCCCCCGGGTACACGAAAGGTTTTAAATAAAAACTGCCCTTTTTCGTAAGGGATTAAGGTGACAACGTCCCTGATACAGGGGGTACCATGAATGAAATCGTTCCTTTGGAGAACATAGCCGCTCTCATTTATTTTGTTCGCGGACGGAAAATCATGCTGGATCGCGATTTGGCCGTTCTCTATGGGGTTCCAACAAAACGGCTCAAGGAGCAGGTGCGCAGGAATATTGAACGATTCCCTGATGATTTTATGTTTGACTATTTCGAGGGGTCAGACCCCACGGGGTCGCCAAAAAAAAAATTAGCTGGTCAATGAGGCGTTTGCTGGTTTCAGTGATGTAGGCTCTAAGAGGGCAATATGATCAAAACTCTGTCGATAAACGGTTTCAAGACCCTCCGGGATTTTTCCATTGATCTCGGTGTTGTCAACGTGTTTATTGGTGCCAACGGGAGCGGGAAGAGCAATATTCTGGAAGCTCTCGGGGTGTTATCCGCTGCGGCATCCGGGAGAATTGACGATGAATCTCTCATGCGTCGAGGTGTGCGTCCCGGGTTGCCACGTTTGTATAAATCTTCGTTCAGGGGTGATCAAACCCCTCCACACATCACCCTGGATGCAGACTCCATGGCAGCTGCCGACTATCGTGTCTCACTTCTTAATCCTTTAGACGACCCCAAACCGAGCTGGGAGTTTAAGACAGAAACCCTGCAATATGATGGGATCAAGCTCGTTAGTCGAGGAGTGCGCCAGAAACGTCAATACGATCCCGCATTGGGGCTGGCCGCTCTTAAAGCGGTCGAGTTGGAGAGGGAGAATCCGGCATCGAATTTGTTGCGTGAACTCAGTGAGTACGCCATCTATTCGGCAAACACACCAGCCTTGCGCGGGGTCGTCCCCGATCCTCAGACCAGAGAACCCTTGGGCCTTTCCGGTGGAAGGCTGGCTGGTGCGGTAGCCTCATTGCAGAAACTTGGGGATAAGGATGAGCGTATCGAAGAGGCTCTGGACGAACTGCTTTTTTGTCTGGATTGGGTGGCAAGGTTCGATACAAGCCAGAGTGCTTCGGAGCTGCTTTCTCCCTCTATTCCCCAGCCGAAGCAGATTTTGCGTTTCACGGACCGGTTTATGGTGGGGAGTCGCAATACCCTTACAGGCTACGATGCGAGCGAAGGCGCGTTATATATTCTCTTCGCAGCCGCCCTTACACTCTTGCCCAGTGCTCCGTCCCTGTTGGCTATCGACAATCTGGACCAGGCTCTCAATCCCCGGTTGATCAAAAAATTGACATCGCTTCTTTGTAACTGGGTACTTGAAGGCGACAGACAACAGCTGCTTTGTACGACGCATAATCCTGCAGTCATTGACGGGCTGGATCTTACGGATGATCGTGTACGATTGTTTGCGGTAGACCGGGATCAGATTGGTCATACCCATGCACGTAGAGTCGAGTTGACAGCGGATCTTTTTTCCCTTGCCGAAAAGAATGAATGGCCGTTGTCCAGATTGTGGATGATGGGACATCTTGGAGGTGTTCCCAATGTCTGAACTCCGGATAGGGCTTGTAGTTGAGGGAGTGACGGACGCCATTGTCATTGAAGCCGGCCTGAAAAGACTTCTGAAGTGTCCTTTTATTCTGACCTCGTTGCAGCCGGATACGCCTCCGGGCGTTCAGGGAGAAGGCTGGGGCGGAATTTATCGATGGTGCAGGCAGGTAGGGGCTGTTCCGGGAAACACTCTGCTGGAATCTCCGTTGCTGCAAAACTTTGATCTTCTGATCCTGGCCATAGACGCCGATGTCGCTTCCAAAACCTACTCATCGGCAAATATTCAAGATCCTCTATCCGATGATTTGCCCTGCGAGCAGGCGTGCCCTCCGGCTTCGGATACTACGGAGAAGCTTGAAGCTGTGGTCGAGCACTGGCTGTCACCCGTTCAGATTGATACCAGAACTGTTCTCTGTATTCCTTCGAAATCCATTGAGTCCTGGGTCGCAGCGGCTCTGTATGCCGAATCCGATTCCGGCTTTCCGGATATGATAGAATGTTTCTACGATATTTTGCAATACATGCATGCCAAACCCGCCAGGGAAAGACTTGTCAGTAGTAAAGATGGGCGATTGAGAAAGAGAAAAAAGCAGTACAAGCTGGCTCAGCGCGCTCTTGTTGAGAGATGGGATACCGTTGAAAAGTTTTGTACCCAAGCGCTCAAGTTCAGGGCTTCTCTGGAAGGATGTGTGGAACAGATTCTTTGATGACAGCAGTGTTTGCTTTGTGAGCAAGCTGGGCGTGAAGGAAAAACCTGCGACCTATGGCTAGGTTGAGTCGGTTTCTGAAAATTCCCTGGAATGGGGGATTTTTAACGAGTCTGAATTATAGTAATTCGTCATTCATTTCGGATAGTTGATGTATTTTGAGCCGAACCCGGTTGATTCTAAGGCCAAAAAACAGGCTTTTTCGAAGGATAAAATCAAGGATAACGGTGAGTTCGAGGGGTCAGACCCCACGGGGAAAATAAAGGGCAGAAACTGGAACAGTTTTACATTGCTGATTTTGTCGTAAACGGATCGGTAATCGTTGAAATCAAGGCTGTTTCCGAGCTTGCTGCAGAGCACAAGGCCCAATTGCTCAACTATCTTCA